>JAGGXZ010000051.1 GCA_021162805.1 Candidatus Poribacteria bacterium | reverse complement strand
GCGAGGGAGCTGAGGGAGAAGGCCTTCACCAGGATAATCTCGCTGGCGCCGGAGGTGGTGTGAGATGGGGGATAAGGTTCACATCAAACGGGATGATCTCGTGTTGGTGCTCAGCGGCAGGGATAAGGGGAAGACCGGTATCGTTCTGAAGGTATACCCTAAAAAGAAAAGGGCGGTCGTCCAAGGCGTCAACTTCATTAAAAAGCATATGCGTCCCCGTTCCGCCACGGAACAGGGCGGGATAATCGAAATGGAGGGGACGATACACGTATCCAACCTCAAGCTGATATGTCCCAAGTGCAACAGACCCACCCGCATCGCCCGTAGAAAGCTGGAGACCGGCTTCTCCGTGAGGGTCTGCAAGAAGTGCGGGGAGGTCGTGGAGAGGAGCTGATAGAGATGGCGATGAGTCCTTACAAGCAGTTTTATCTGGAGAAGGTCGTGCCGGCCTTGATGGAACGGTTCGGATATAAAAACGTGATGCAGGTGCCAAAACTTGAAAAGATCTGCATAAATATGGGTCTCGGCAAGGCTCAGCAGGATCAGAACATCCTCGACGAGGCCGTCTCGGAGCTCTCCCTGATAACCGGACAAAGGCCCGTTCTGACAAGGGCGAAGAAATCGGTCGCCGCCTTCAGGGTCAGAAAAGGGAATATAGTCGGTTGTAGGGTGACCCTTAGGGACGTCCGGATGTACGAGTTCCTCAACAAGCTGGTCAACATCGCCCTGCCGAGGATAAGGGATTTCAGGGGATTGTCGCCTAACTCCTTCGACGGAAGGGGGAACTACACATTGGGCATCTCTGATCAGACCATCTTCCCCGAGGTGGATTACGATAAAGTTAAGGAGACCCTGGGAATGGACATAACCATCGTCACCACTGCCGAAACCGATGAGGAGGCCAGGGAGCTTTTAAGGCTGATGGGGATGCCGTTTAGAGAGAGATAACGAGGTGAGAAAATATGGCCAGAAAAGCTATGATCGAAAAGGCCAAGCGTGAGCCGAAATTCAAGGTGCGTCAGCGTAACAGATGTAAGCTGTGCGGGCGTCCTAGGGGATATCTGAGAAAGTTTCAGCTATGCAGGATATGCTTCAGGATGTTGGCCAGAGAGGGGAAGATCCCCGGCGTAAGAAAGGCTAGCTGGTAGAGGTGAAAACCATGTCGATGACCGATCCGATCGCGGATATGCTCACCAGAATAAGAAATGCCAATAGGGCATATCATGAGAAGGTGGATGTGCCGGCCTCCAGGGTCAAGGAGGCCATCGCCAGGATACTTCTTAAAGAGGGATTCATCCGCAACTACAGGCTGATAGAGGACGGGAAACAGGGTATCTTGCGTATATATCTCAAATACGGCGAGAACAAGGAGAGGGTGATCTCCGATCTGGTGCGCGTCAGCAAACCCGGACGCAGGGTTTATGTGGGCAAGGATGAGCTGCCCAAGGTAAAAGGTGGACTTGGAATAGCCATTCTGTCCACCTCCAAGGGTATTATGACCGCCTATGAGGCCAGAAAGGCCAACGTCGGCGGAGAAGTCCTCTGTTACGTATGGTGAAGAGGTGAGCTGAGATGTCGAGGGTAGGTAGAAAGCCGATCCCCGTCCCACCTGACGTTAAGGTCACGGTATCTGATGGTAATCTGGTGACCGTGGAGGGGCCGAAGGGGAAGCTCGTGCAGAGGTTCCATCCCGATATGATCATCAAGCGGGAGGGCGATTTCATCAAGGTTGAAAGGCCCTCGGATAATAGATTCCATAGATCCCTTCACGGCTTAACCAGGGCCTTGCTGGCGAACATGGTGACGGGTGTCAAGGAGGGGTTTGAAAAGAGATTGAGGGTGGTCGGCGTCGGATATAGGGCACAGCTACAGGGAGATCAACTGGTGATGCAATTAGGCTATTCCCATCCGGTGACCTTCAAGATCCCGGAAGGGATAAAGGTAACGGTCGGTAATCCCGAATCCCTCGGTGGGGTACCCAGCATACCGATAGTCGTCAGCGGCATAGACAAACAGCTTGTCGGCGAGACAGCGGCTGCGATCCGTAGACTGAAGAAACCGGGGGTCTATAGACCATCCGTCGGAATCAGATACGAGGGAGAAAGGGTTAGAATGAAAGAGGGTAAGACCAGGGTGTAATTTCCCTTTAGGAGGTAGGCGAAGTTGGACCCAAAGGAGAAGAGGCTGGCCAGAATTCGAAGGCACATAAGGGTCAGAAAGAGGATCAGCGGCACCGCCGAAAGGCCTCGTCTGTGTGTCTATAGAAGCCTCCGACATATATATGCCCAGGTGATAGATGACGAGAGGGGTGTTACCCTGGCGGCTGCCTCCACGTTGTCGCCCGAGATCCGGGATAAGATCAAATACGGCGGCAACATGGAGGCGGCAAGGTTGGTCGGCTCGCTCATAGCCCGAAAGGCTCTGGAGAGGGGAATCAACAGGGTGGTCTTCGACAGAGGAGGCTATAAATATCACGGCCGGGTGAAAGCTCTGGCCGACGCGGCAAGGGAAGCCGGTTTGGAGTTCTAAAGCGGCTAAGGAGGGAGTTGCGTGAGGAAGATCGATAGAATAGACCCAGAAGGACTTGAGCTGGTAGACAGGATGATAGCCATAAACAGGGTCATGCTCGTCCGCAAAGGCGGCAAGACTCCCAGCTTTAACGCCATATGGGCGGTAGGGGATATGAACGGGATAGTGGGCGTGGGTTTCGGTAAAGCCCAGGAGATTCCAGAAGCTATACGCAAGAGCATAGAGGATGCCAAGAAGAACCTGATCAGAATACCCCTTGAAGGAACCACAATACCTCATGATGTGGTCGGACACTTCTGCTCAAGCACCGTCATCCTGAAACCTGCTGCCCCCGGAACGGGAGTTATAGCAGGTAGCGCTGTGAAAGTCATTCTGGAGGTGGCAGGGGTGAAGGATGTCCTCAGTAAGTGCTACGGCGCTCGCAACAAGATAAACATCGCATGGGCGACGATGGAGGCCCTCAGACAGTTGAAAAGCGCTGAAGAGGTAGCGAGCTTAAGGGAAAGACCTCTCGAAGAGATTCTGGCTCGGAGGTAGATCAAGATGCGCCTTACAGAGCTCAAACCCGCACCTGGGGCCAAAAAGAGAGAGAAGCGGCTCGGCCGAGGGCCGGGCTCAGGTCACGGCAAGACCTGCGGTAAGGGGCATAAAGGCCAAAGGGCACGTTCCGGTGGAGGCACGCCCCCCTGGTTCGAGGGCGGGCAGATGCCGCTCTATCGCCGTGTACCTAAAAAGGGGTTCTTCCATCTCAAGAGGGAATATGCTATAGTTAACATACGGGATCTCAACCGTTTCCAGGATGGAACCACCGTCACGCCGGAGCTGTTGAAGGATGTCGGTATGGTGAAGCGTTCCGGGAGACCGATTAAGATCTTAGGTGATGGTGAGCTTGAGAGAAAACTCACCGTTCAGGCACATGCCTTCTCAAAGTCAGCCCTCCAGAAGATCCTATCGGCGGGGGGTAAGGCTGAGGTGATCTAATTGATAAAGGCTATAAAAAACGCAGTCAGAATCCCGGAACTACGAAAGAGGATAATCTTCACGGGCTTAATCCTGATCGTCTACAGCCTCGGGAGACATATAACGATCCCGGGAATAGACGTGGCTGCCCTGAACAAGTTCTTCGAAAGCCTGCCTCAGGGCTCGCTCATAGGCTTCGTGGACATGTTCTCCGGAGGATCATTCAGAAGGATGACCCTCTTCGCTCTGGGAGTTCAGCCCTATATAAGCGCATCGATCATCATCCAGCTTCTGACCGTCGTCGTGCCATATCTGGAGAACCTGTCCAAAGAGGGTGAGGCGGGCAGGAAGAAGATCAGACAATACACCAGATACGGAACGGTCGGCCTTGCGATGCTCCAGTCGCTTGGGATCAGCTTCATGCTCGAAAACCCCGGAAGCCTCGGCATCAACATCCCCCTCGTTCCCCATCCAGGGATAGGGTTCAAGCTGATGACGATGATAACTCTGACGGCCGGAACGATCTTGGCGATGTGGTTCGGCGAGCAGATAACCGAGAGAGGAGTAGGACAGGGGATCTCCTTCATCATATTCGCCGGAATAGTGGACAGGATCCCGTCGGGCATAGGTTCGATCTACCGATCTCTTTTCTATGAGCAGACGTTGAATCTGATCCAGGTGCTGATCTTCATCGCCGTCATAGTGGCCGTTATCATGGGTACCATCTACATCACCCTGGCGGTTAGAAAGATACCGGTTCAATACGCCAGAAGGGTTGTCGGCAGGAGGATATACGGGGGACAGATGACACACATACCGCTGAGGGTCAACGCCGCAGGTGTTATTCCGATCATATTCGCCATCACCTTGATGCAGTTTCCGACGACCGTCGCCTCTTTCGTCCCGATCGATATTGTCCAGGAAGTGGTTCGATTTATAATGCGGCCGATAATCTATTACACCACCTATGCTGTCCTGATCATCTTTTTCACTTACTTCTACACGGCCGTTCAGATAAATCCCACTCAGATGGCGGAGGATCTCAGGAGATACGGTGGATTTATCCCAGGCATACGTCCAGGTGCGGCTACGGCCCATTACATCGAAAGGACGCTCGATAGGATAACGCTTCCGGGGGCGATATTCCTCGCCGGAATAGCTGTCCTGCCGGCGTTGCTTCAGCGATATCTCGGCGTGCAGGTGCGTTTCGGCGGGACACCCGTGCTGATCGTCGTCGGGGTCGCCCTCGATACGATGCAGCAGATCGAGGCTCATCTGATAATGAGAAATTACGAGGGATTCCTCAAAGGCGTCAGGCTCAAAGGCAGAAGGGGAAGATGAGGAGGATAGAATGAGATTGATCTTTCTCGGACCGCCCGGCGTAGGCAAAGGAACCCAGGCGGTCAAGTTATCCCAAAAGTACGGGATACCTCACATATCCACAGGAGATGCGCTGAGAGAGGCCGTCGCCCGAAAGACCGAGATCGGGTTAAAGGCTAAATCATACATGGACAAGGGAGCCCTGGTCCCCGATAAAGTGGTTATAGGGATAATCAGGGAGAGGTTGGCCCAGGATGATTGCAAGGATGGTTTTATACTCGACGGGTTTCCCCGCACGGTCAAACAGGCCGAGGCGTTGGATGAGATCCTGAAGACCATGGGAGTGGAGCTGGATGCCGTTTTGAACGTCGAAGCGCCGGATGATGTGATAATAGAAAGGCTCTCCGGCCGAAGGACCTGCCGAAGCTGCGGCAGGGTCTATCACATCATCTACATGCCCCCGAAAAAGGAGGGGGTGTGTGACGTATGCGGCGGAGAGTTATATCAGAGAGATGACGATAAACCCGGGGCCATAGCTAGAAGGCTTCAGGTGTACAAGGGGCAAACCGCTCCGCTGATCGAATACTATGAGGGTAAAGGGAAACTCCATAAGATAGATGGAAGCCAGGATGTCGATGGCGTTTTCCGTCAGATAACGGGCCTCCTCGAAGGAGAGAAAGCCGACTATGAGAAAGAAGAAGGGTAAGATAGAGGTGGAGGGCACGGTCATAGAGCCGCTGCCTAACGCCACCTTCAGGGTGGAACTTGATAACGGACATAGAATCTTAGCCCATATCTCCGGCAAGATGCGCATGCATTATATCCGCATCCTGCCGGGGGATAGGGTGATAGTCGAACTCTCCCCATATGACCTGACCCGGGGGAGGATAATCTATCGCAAATGAGTTCGAATTGGATTCTATTCGCCCCCGGTTGGAGAGAGAATTGGGGTAAAGGGGATGTTTGTCCCTTGAAACTGAGAGAGGAGGAGATCCGAGGTGAAGGTGAGAGCATCCGTGAAGAAGATATGCGATAAGTGCAAGATAATAAAGCGACACGGTGTAGTCCGTGTCATATGCGAAAACCCTAGGCATAAGCAGAGACAGGGGTGATAGAATGGCGAGAATAGCCGGTGTGGAGCTGCCGAATGAGAAACAGGCGTGGGTTGCCTTGACCTATATCTTCGGTATAGGCAGAACCTCATCCTTTAATATCCTCAAAGCTACGAGGGTTAACCCATATAAACGCATGGGAGAGCTGACGGATGATGAGATAAGCAGGATCCGTTCCGAGATAGATCGAAACTATAGGGTCGAAGGCGATTTGCGCAGGGAGATCCAGCAGAACATACAGAGGCTCATGAGCATAGGATGCTACCGCGGGCTTAGACACCGTATGGGTCTGCCGGTGAGAGGGCAGAGGACGAAGACGAACGCCAGGACCAGAAAGGGTCCTAAGAAAACGATAGGCGTCGGAAGGAAGGCCAAAGAGGCCGCTCGAAAAGGACATTAAGGAGGAGATGAGAAGTTGAGAAGGGGCAGAGGAAGAAGAACGACGGTTCGACGTAGCGAGAGGAAAAACATCCCGTTTGGGATCGCCCATGTGCAGGCCACCTTCAATAATACCATAGTGACGATCACCGATCCCGAGGGGAACACGATCTGCTGGGCGAGCGCCGGAACTGTAGGCTTTTCCGGATCCCGTAAGAGCACGCCGTATGCGGCACAACAGGCGGCGGAGGCGGCGGCCAGAACCGCTATGGAGCACGGAATGAGAAGCGTAGAGGTCAGGGTCAAAGGCCCCGGCGCGGGCCGCGAGGCAGCGATCAGAGCTCTATCCGCCGCCGGACTGGAGATAACGGCGATAAGGGACGTCACCCCTATACCACATAACGGTTGCCGTCCACCTAAGAAACGGAGGGTTTGATCGAGATGAGCAAGTACCTGGGTCCTGTATGTAAGCTCTGCCGTAGGGAGGGAATGAAGCTCTTCCTCAAAGGGCAGAGATGCTTTACCGATAAATGCGCCTTCGAAAGAAGGCCATATCCGCCGGGAGAACACGGGCGGAGAAGTTCCAAGCTCAGCCCCTACGGCATACAGCTCAGAGAAAAACAGAAGGTTAAACGTCTATACGGCGTGCTGGAGAGACAGTTTAAGAAATACTTCAGGATGGCCGAAAAACAAAGGGGCATAACCGGCGAAAACCTGCTGCGGATACTGGAATCGAGATTGGATAATGTGGTTTACAGGATGGGATTCGCATCCTCCAGGCGTGAGGCGAGGCAACTGGTGCATCACGGCCACTTCACCGTCAACGGCAGACGAGTGGATATCCCCTCCTATCTGGTAAAGGCAGGGGATGTGATCGAGGTGGCACCGAAGAGCAAACAGGTGGAGAGGATACTCAATGCCATCGATATGGCCCAGCAGAGAGGTGTGCCGGAATGGATCGACGTGGACTACGATCAGATGAAGGGCACGATCAGAGCGCTGCCGACGAGAGACCAGATATCCGAGGACATCCAAGAACAACTGATAGTCGAGCTCTACTCGAAATAAGGGGGGATAGACCTTGAAGATACGAAAGGTTGAACTGACGAAACCGGAACGCCTCTTTACAGAGCGCGAAACATATGGTCACCGCTACGCCAAGTTCATAGCCGAACCTCTGGAAAGGGGGTTCGGAATAACGCTTGGCAACGCGATGCGCAGGGTGCTCCTATCCTCCCTGAAAGGGGCTGCCATCACCTCAGTCAGAATAGACGGGGTACTGCACGAGTTCTCAACCATACCGGGCGTCGTGGAGGATGTGACACAGATAGTTTTAAATCTCAAGCAAGTTAGATTCAGATGCTATACTGATGACCCGATCATACTTACCCTAGAAGCCGAGGGTGAGGGCGAAGTTACGGCGGCCGATATAAAGCCGAGCGACCTTGCTGAGGTTATTAACCCCGACCAACATATAGCTACTCTCGGCGAAGAGGGACGACTGTACATGGAGATGGAGGTGGCAACCGGTCGAGGATATATCCCATACGATCTCATAAAGGAGATCGATCACCCGCCTGGTGTCATACCGATAGACGCCATATTTTCGCCCGTGCGGAAGGTCAACTTCAAGGTCGAGGAGACCAGGGTTGGGCAGATGACCAATTACGACAGATTGATCCTTGAGGTGTGGACGGATGGAAGTATAACGCCTAAAGAGGCGATTATTAACGCCGCAGGAATCCTACAGGACTACCTTCAGCTCTTCATCGACTTCACCGAAGAGGTCGAGGTTGAAGAACCGGTGCTGGATGAGAAGACCGAGAAACTAAAAGAGCTGCTCAGCAAGCCCGTATCTGAGCTGGATCTATCCGTCAGAGCGGCGAATTGTCTGGAGGCCGCTAATATCATAACTATAGGTGACCTCATCACTAGGTCTGAATCCGAGATGCTGAAGTTCCGAAACTTCGGCAAGAAATCGCTCCAAGAGATCAAAGAGGTGCTCTCCCGCATGGGACTCACACTGGGAATGAGAATCGACAAGAACGGAAACCTGATACCACCTCCAAAGGAGAAGGGTAAAAAGGAGAAAGGCGATGAGACACAGGAAGGATCACAGGAAGCTGGGGAGAACGACGAGTCATAGAAGAGCCCTGCTGGCCAACCAAGCCGTTGCCCTTTTCAGACACGAGAGGATCAAAACGACGGAGGCTAAATGCAAGGAGCTGAGGAGAGTTGCTGAGAAGCTCATAACTTTGGCCAAGAAGAACACCCTCCATTCCCGAAGGCTCGCCGCCAAATGGATAAGGGATAAGGAGGTGCTCAGAAAGCTTTTCGATGAGATAGGGCCGAGGTATATGGACAGGAACGGCGGATATACCAGAATCGTCAAGATCGGACCACGTTTCAAAGATGCGGCTCCGATGGCCTATATCGAGCTTGTCTGAGTCTGCGGAGGGCGTAGTGCTTTACGCCCTCCACCGAAGCAGATCATCCTCTCCCGCCAGCCTGAATTTAAACTGACCGCTTGCCTTATGAGGAATTTAGTGGTATTCTTATCCAAACAACAGCTCGGGAGACATATATGCCTGATCAGTGGACCGCATTTATATCCCTATCACTTATCTTTCTGCTTCCTGTAAGGCTCAATGCCGATAAATCCCCCTTCAGGGATATCGGATTCCCGAATTGTGAGAAGAGCATCTACAAGGTCCGAGAAGACGGTGAAACGATCATCAGCTCGCACATTATCTCCAGGGAAATTCGTGGAGATAGACCGGTTTATGTAATCAGAACCGATCTGATGGAGATGTTCCTCTCGTGCGACGATATGAGACCTATCAGGATAAATAAGAGGAAGGATAGCGGGAAGGGGCTGGAATTTTCGATAATATACAAGCCGAAACGAGTTCACTTCATCTATCCGGGCCCTAAACGAAACAAGGTCATGAAAATCCCGGATGACAGCTATGACCTCAACACGATGCTGGAAGTTATGAGGTGTTACCCGTTTGAGAGGGACAAGATTAAATTCACCCTCGTTACGCCCGATCATGTGCTTAAAGCCTATGCCAAGATAAAAGGCCTAGAGAAGGTGAACTCCCCGATCGGTCGGGTTGAGTGTTACCTCATAGAGGGAGGTATCGCCGGAATCATGGGCAGGATAATCAGGACTAAATTCCTGTTCTGGATCGAAAGGGAGTTCCCACACAGGTTGATTAAATTCCGGGATAACGAAAGGGAGATAACGTTGGTGGGATATGAAAGGCCATAGGTTTTCGGCGATGACACTAGCGATCTTAATCCTCATGATTTTCGGGGCCGAACCGGTTCGGCCTCAGAACGTCGGCATCACCGACTATAAAACCCCAATCAGCAGGGCACAGAGTTTCTTCATCGATTTCAACTCCAGCTATAGCATGAAGGGCGAGAGGATAAACTCAAGAAGGGGAAACCTCGAACTTACATATAGACGTTTCTACGATTCAATACCGTTTGGCTATTCGATAGACGCTATAGGATCTCTCTCCCTAGAGGGAGAGGAGAAGGAGGGAACTAAGGTTGACTATCTCTCGGACGCCGGTTTCAGAATCAAAAAATATATCGAGGGCGATGCGTTCAGTTCTCTGAACCTGCACCAGTCATATCTCAAATCATACGACAGACCTGCCGTTGATCTTACGGCGAGTCTGGGATATGGACGATTTATGAACGCCACGGCTTTGGCGAAGGCCGTTCGGATAGAGGATCTCCTGATGGAGGAAGGTGTCATATCAGGCAGGATGCCCAGGGAGAACATACTGGACCTGGCAAAGGTCATCGACAGGGAACGGGAGTATAGGGAGAAATTCGGACCGATCTACAGGGAGAGATGGTATGAGGATATGGAGGGAATCATACGAGATTCAGGCAAGCTCACCCAGGAACATATCAGCGCGATAGGCGTTTTAAGGATGCAGGAGGTTCTCACGAGGGAGAGGATCACCGATAGGTTATACGGCTGGGACCTAAGCGTGGGGGTGAAACAGGAGCTTATGATGCCGCGAAAGGAGACCAAACGCCCAGCGCCCGCTTTAGATCTGACGGTTCGATACGCACGGCCGCTGGGATGGAGGATAATGTGGAGCGAGGAAATGGTGGTCAACTCCCCTTTCGGCCCGCATTTTCTCGATGAGTATAAGGTGGCTCTCACGAGCCTCTTCGCCTATGAAATAGCCAATAGGATCAGCTTGAATATCAATCACCTCTTGAATCTAAACAGGTTTTATCCCGAGGGAAAACTGGCCCTTAATAATCTCCTCAATGTCATCTTCATCTTTTATATAGAGAATAAGCTGAACCTCGTTCTGAGCGAGAAAATAAGCAAACCCGAAAATGAGAAGATCAAAACGGCTTTCGCCATGACGTTAAACTATAGAATCTTCTGAGGGACGGTTATGAATAGGTCAAAATTATATCTTTTTCCGCTTCTCGTGATGGTGATTCTGACCGCCGTCATAGGGGCCAAGGCGCAGAACCTGCTGATCACCGATTATTACACCCCTGTCTCTACAGCGGGCAGCTTCCTGATAGGGGCGAATTACAATGTCTCCACCGAAGGAAGCCGCGTGATCACGAATAGAGGCGATATAGGTCTATCGTATAGCAAGTTCTATGAGTCACAGCCCTATGCCCGCTATTTGGACCTCACTTGGAGTGCCTCCAAGACGAAGAAAGGGAACTACTTCAATGTCGATCTCACCTGGAGGGGGAAGAGATACATTCCGAGAGGGGGGCTCTTCTTCGGCTCATCCGCCTTTCACATCCTTTATCTGAAGGGATATGAGAGGCCTTCGCTTGATATGACTTTGGGCATCGGGATCGGTAGGTTCATAAATGTGACGCCACTTGCCAAGGCGGTCAGAATAGAGGATTTCCTACTTTCCTCAGGTCAGCTTTACGACGATCTACCGGCCGAGACTATGATTGATCTGGGGCATATCATAGAGAGACAAAGGGAATATCAGGCTTTATACGGAGAGTCATACAAAAGGATATGGTATGCCGATATGGAAGAGGCGATTCAGCGGTCGGGAATGCTTAAATCGAAGCGCATAAACGCGGCGGGAATATTGAGAATGGACGACGTGTTGTTCAGGGAGAGGTTCTCAGACAGATTCTATGGAGGGGACATAACTCTAGGCATCAAAGCTGAACTTATAACATCGAGATCATCGCTGGCCAGATCAGCTCCGGCAGCCGATATAACCGCCCGTTACTCCTATCCGCTTAGCTGGCGGACGCAGATCAACGAGAGGTTGACGGTGAATACCCCGCTGAGCGGTGGATTCCTCAGATCCTACAGTTTCTCCCTATCGAGCAATTTCTCTTATGAGCTGACCAACCGCGTGGATTTTACCATCCGACATCTTCTATCAAGGGAAAAGCGACACAACGAGGACTTCACTCTGATGCACAATAACTTGGATGTATCCTTCGTATTCTACGTTGAAAACAGAGTCAACTTCACGGTGAACCTACGGTTCGCCAAATCGTCGAACATGAGCATGATTCACACCTTCATGACCACCCTGAATTACCGGATATTTTGATTCTCACCATTCCCATTCGTATGGATGCCAGAGGTTCTCCTCTCCTATACCGAGCTGTTCCAGGATCGGATCGAGCAATTCCAGGCTATCCAGCTCTTTCAACGAATGGGAGTTGCTTCCTATAAGAATTTTGACTCCCTTCTCCAGACACAGTGCGTAAAAGTCCATAAGGTGATTCTGCTTGTATTTGATGAACCTCGGGCTCAGCTCTATTCCGATTCCTCTCTGCGCCGCTATCTCAAGCGTCTCTGCCAGCTCTTTCCAGTTCAACTTCTCCATCATTCGCTTTGAAAACTCAGCCATCTCATCCTTGGACATGCCGAAGACCTGGGGACGAAGGAGGAATGGGTGAACTATGGCATCCGTAGCGGGGTTCTTAACGGCCGCCTGGAAGTTGTAAAACTCGTTTATCGCCAGAAGAGAGGGGGTAATGAGGTTGAAGACCATGTTCAGCGAGTGGTAGTGATTCGGGGCCACGAGGACGAAATCGAACTCCCCCGCCAGCTCGGGCGTAACTGAAACATATCGATACTCCAGTATCTCAGCCTCCACGCCGAAGAGAACCTTCATCGACTTGCTTATCCTCTCCTCCTTCACCATTCGGGAGACGGTCTCCTTGACAGATAGCCTGGCGCGGGATACATTTTTAATGCTGTATTCGAAACCGTAACAGTGATCCGTTAGGGCGATCACCTCCATGCCCTTTTCGCTTTCATGCTCTAATATGTTTTCTATGGACATCTCCTGCGCCGCGCAGGGCGAAAGCCGGGTGTGAATATGATAATCAAGCTTAAACATCTCTATCACTCCATCCTCGTTCTCGCGCTTGTTTTTTCATTAACGTTTTTGCTCCCTTTAGGTTCACCTTCGTCCGACGACGTTGATCGCAAATTGCTCAAAGCGATCGAATCGAAAACCGGGTTCGCCCCGGCGGATTATCTGTTCGGGTCTATCGCCCTCTCGACCCCCTTTATAGAAGGTGGTGTAACCCTCAAGCTTCTGAGGGATGATGACGGCCTACCGCTGGCCTCATCGCTGCTTCTCACCCAGATCACCTGCCTGTCTATAAAGTATATAATCGACAGGCCAAGGCCAAACATCAGGAGGTATAAACCCAGGCTTTGGAACACCAGGATAACTCCTTCTTTCCCCTCCGGTCACACGGCCTCCTCCTTTGCCTTCGCCACCTTCATCTCCAGCAGATATCCGAGATATCGACCTTACCTCTGGCTTTATGCGTGTCTGTCGGGATTCTCTCAGATATATGTCGGCAACCATTACCCAAGCGACGTACTTGTCGGAGCCCTGCTGGGCTACGCGGTCGCCAGAATCACGAACGGCCTTTTCGAACGGTTCCGATAAGACCCTCATGCCCTTTCCCATTACAATTTGAATTATAACACAGGACAGAGATGAAAATCAAAAGGATTGCCAAGAGGTCAGAGGCGGTTACCTTGAAATATAATGGGAATTAGTATCCCCTGTGCTAATAACCCCTCAACAGGCAGATCTATCAAAGCTATCATCCACTCTGCAAAGCTGAAGGAGCTGTCACCGACATAGCCGATATAACCGAGTTTGCCCACGCTACGGGTTGGGGAGGTATCTGTGTCTATGTTCTATCCCATATCGCATCGCCTCATCTAGGAATGCCCTGATATTCTCAAAAGGCGTTCCGGCGACTATGCCGTTTCCAGCCGCTATGCACATCCCGCCCTCGGGACGGTCGAATAGGTCGATCAGATAGCGAACTTCCTCTCGAACCCCTTCGGGGTTCCTCTCCTGGAGTATATGCTGCACGTCGATGCCCACGAGGAAGGAGAGACGATCACCGAACTTACGGGCAACGGAAACTTCATCCATCGTTCCCTTCTGAACGGGGTGGAACACATCAACTCCCACCTCGATCAGATCTTCGAGGACTTCCGTATTATTTCCGCAGCTATGCAGCCACCAGTGAACCCCGTGTTTTTTCAGCAGAGCGCCGACCCTAGCGTAGTATGGTTTGCGTCTGATGGCCCAGATCGTCGCTTGTCCAGAATCCATCCGGTTTGAGCTCGCGCACGGCCCTCTCAATATACCTGCAGTATTGATTGCAGAGAGCATCATGGAGCCGGTGAACCTCCTCCGGATTGAGGTAGTAGTCCATCAACAGATTCGTCATCCCTCGAAGACCCCACGGCCTTTCGAAGAAAAGGGTCCACCATCCGAACATGAGATATCGGTTCTGCGCTCTGATTTTCTCCGCAAGTTCGGCCATGCCGTCGAACTGCGGATCTTCCTCAGGATCGGTCATCTTATCTATGAACTCATCCAGCTTCGCCCAATCATCGATCACACATCTCGAGTCATGGGCTCCCCCGGAGGATATCTTCCAGGAGAGGTTCATCCTATTTATATCAACGGGGTTTATCCAGATCGTTACGGTGTCTTCCGGGTATTTATCAAGCTCCCTCAAGCGATCGCCGTATTGTTCCCTGAGACCTTCACCCCACCATTTCGCCCTGACGAGAGGGATTCGGGCAGGATATTTCCTCTCCACCGCCTTGATTACCTCCTCGCGGCTGAGCGGTTTCCAAAGATCGTCCTCATGTTCGATCATATTCATCCCTCCTCCCTGATCCGTAGAGGAATCCCCAGAACGGTGAAAAGCAAAATAGAGATTATAAATACGCCGGATATTCCGAAATGATCGGCAAAGAATCCCATGACCGGCCCCACCACCATGGCTGCAAGTGCGCTCAGCTGTGATTCCACCGATAGAACAGTAGCCCGTTGTTTCCTCTCCATAAACGCTCCCAGGTATGAGACCAGCATCGGTCGGCGGGCGTTCTCGACGAAGGCCAGCATGAGGAAGGCCAGGACGGCGAGGTATCGAAGGTCAAACCTTAACGCCAGGAAGGCCATGAATGATATGAGCAGGAGAGAGAAGTAGGTCCAATTCAAAGCGCTCTTTGAACCGCCAAGCCACCTCTGAACCACATATGCTCTGCGGGAGGCCTGTGAGTTGGCTAAATAGAGGATCGAATAGACTATACCGATCGCCACTGCGGTGGCCTGTTGTTCGGTCGCCCCCGGGAAAAATCTCACCAGAAACGGCAGGAGCACCACCGAGCTGGCCTTCAGAACAGGCTGCAGGTAGTCCTTGGCAACCTTGTAAATTCCCTTGTCCAGGGAGCTGTTAAGCAGTGCAATACGCAATGGTTTTACGCTCCAACAGTTCCTGAAGGAGTGAATCGTGAAATCGAATATCGTCCTCAGCGACAGACGCCCTGATCTCTTCCCATCAAGCTCCCTTGGGTAGGAGATCATCAGGCCAAGGTCCAGGACATATGGGATCAAGCTCGCCAGGAAGACGATCCCATAATCTCCCTTGTAGAACACCAATGCCGCCGCAATGACCGTGCTCAGGGCAGAGCCGATCTGTGACCAAGATCGGGTTCGACCGTACACCTCCACCTTTTTGTCCGAAAGCCCGCGCAGATCCAGGTACTCCAGTATCATCGCCTTATGCGTGCCTGATCGCAGGGCATCCCCTATGCCGAAGAGTATTACGGCGGGCAGAAACCATAGGAAACTCCCAGCGGCGTAGTAGAAGAGGAAGCTGAATATATAGGAGAGGAAGGCCGTGATCATCGCCTTACGCCTTCCGATCAGATCGGCCACGATTCCCGTCGGAACTTCCAGGATCATGGCTGTCATCTCCCGAATGCCGATCAGCGTGCCGATCTCCAAAAAGCTCAGCCCCTTTTGCCGCAGGAAAAGGATCAGGAATACCTCGAAGAAGCGGAGGTTCTTCAGGAATCCGTACGCGCAAAAGCGCGGGATCATCAACGTCCACCTGTTTATCCCTCCCATGGAACACCCCGCGGAGTTATATGTGCGCATATTATATATCATCCACCGCCTACCTTCAACCCCTTATGCTAGCTGGTAGGGTCAGGGGTTTTCAACGCTTTTCGCCGGCGCTGTAATTGTAGCGAGTAGCGAGTGGCGAGTAGCGAATAGGGGAGAATCACCACTCGCTACTCGCCATTCGCCGTTCCTCCTTGTGCCTGCCGGGTTTAGGGGGCACGCACAGGGGCGCGCCCCTACCACGCCTGATTATACCAAATCATTGAAAAGCCCCGTGGTCACCTGTTGCTTTGGGAGAGGGCTTGACCTTTCCTGAACCGGTATCTTTGGTGAAGCTCCCCGTCGTTAATCACATTGCAAAGCATCTGGGGAAAGAGTTGCCTTTCAATGAGAACCCGGATTACTTAGGGGTATGGTGAGGGATCATGCGAGTTTCTGGGAATTGACCCGCATCGTAGAAAGCCTGACAAGTTGGGTCTGGCGCCGTCAGGGAGCCGTATACCTCCATCGCCATCGCCCTGCAACCTCCCTGACACCTGTTTTTCAGGATGCACTTGCTACAGATGCCTTCGAGCTTATCGGGTATGCTCTCCCGCGCTTCCCTAAGGAGATCGTTCTCCCTCCAAAGGCTTTCCAAATCCACATCTTTGATGTTTCCCATGATCCATCTCGGCTCCGAGTAACCGAAACCACAGAAGGTAATGCTCCCATCGGCAAGCACGGAGAGCAAATTTTTAAAAGGACAGATTGGAATACCTCCTTTTATGAGGAAGCTAACGGGTTTAAGGGAACATGGATATGTGAAAAGCACATTGATGCCGTATTTATCCTGCCATTCCCCTTCGGATTTCTCAAGGAGCTCGATCAGTTCATCTCTTGAGAGCAGCAGACCTTTTCGGGCCAAGTCCTTGCCTCGACCGAGCTCATTCACCGGGTTTATCTTGAACCGCTTAACGCCCAGCTCTGAACATAGCTTCAGAAGCTGCTCTATCTGATCCATGTTCTCCTTGTATAAAGCCATGATTACCAGAGGTTCCAGATTGCGCTCGATGAGGATTTTAAGACCTTTAAGCGCCATTTTGAAGGCACCTTTCCTACCTCGGAACCTGTCGTGTATTTCAGCTTCAGCCGCATCTATGCTGACGCTTACAGGGACGTTGTTTGAGCGGAACAGATCTGCGAACTCCTCGTTTATGAGAGTGCCATTGGTCTCGATGGATATGCCGATCTTCTTGGAACTCAGGAATTCGATCAACTCAGGCAGTCTTTTCCACAGCAGCGGTTCCCCTCCCGTTATCTTCACTCCTGAAAGTCCGAGCGGGACAGCTTGTTCTATGAAACGTTTGTAATCCTCCAAGCTTACGCTCCCCTCGACCGGTTCATCGGTGAAGGTGGGGGTGACCCAACAGTGTTGACAGGCTAGGTTACATTTATCCGTGATATAGAGGTATAGGGAGGATAGGGTGGGAATTCCTTCTTCTCGCTCGGGTTGTTCGCCTTCTTCCCTGGGAGGAGTCTCACCTGAGATCAACCCGTTCTGGGCGAGGAAGTCGAGGAAAGCGATTGAGTCCTTGAACATCTCGCTCTCTTTGCCGAACCTCTTGGCGAGGGCTTCTTCAAGTTCCTCCCTTGTGATGGAACCATCGCACAGCTTCCACAGGATCAGACCTGCTTTGTTTACAGCGTAGGCGCTTTCAGATCGAGGATCATAGAGTATAGCACCGTTCTCCTCCTCAAGCAGGATGACCTCGGGATTTCTCTCCAGTCTCATCTACTTCCTCCTCTTCAGAGAAGTTCAGATCCTCAATCAGCTCATCTCTAGCGCTTTTAAACTCCTTTATCGCTTTACCGAGGGATCTGCCCACTTCAGGCAGTTTTTTCGTGCCAAATAACATCAGCACGGCGAAGAGGATAATCATTATCTCTGACCATCCGATGCTTCCCACTGAATTTACCTCCTTACTGTTAAGTTAAGCGCCCTCCCCAGGATCGAGGAGGGCACCTTCATCTCCCCAGTTTTTCTTTTCAACTCCCCACGTTGCAAGTGCCTACGGCGCAGGCGGAGCCATATCTGGCGCCAGAATTACATGTTGGAGGATCCTTAGAAGTATCACCTGTGTTACACGTATAGGTAACAAATCCCGTATTGCAGCTTCCCGTTGCGCAAATCGCTTCAGGTTCAATATCTCCGCCGACGAGTTTTCTCGCTTTCGGCGCCTCACCTGCATCGGCCAGCGCTGAAAGTCCTAAAGCCAATCCCGCTCCGAAGAGAGGTATCTTCTTTAGGAATTCTCTCCTTCCCGCTTCTTCAGCCTCCATCTTACCTCACCTCCTTCCCTTTGTAGGGGGGATAGAACTTCAAAAACTCTCTCTGTGTCTCCCTCATCTTCTCTCGTTCTTTCTCGAGCCACTCCAGCGTCTCCCTCATCTTCTCTCGTTCTTTCTCGAGCCACTCCTGCGTCCTCCGATTCTTCTCCCATTCTTTCTCGAGCCACTCCTGCGTCCTCCGAACCTTCTCATCTATCCTTCGGAGCTTCTCATCTTCTTTCATAACCCGCTCAAACATCTTTTGTGAGATCTTTTGTGAGACTTCCAAGCCAAGTTCCGAGCCAAGTATTCCCTTTTCTTCCAATTCCTTTAATCCTTGCAATATTTGACCGGGGCCAATTTTCCCTTCTCTTTCCAATTCCTCTAAAGCTTCCAGTATCGGGTTGAAGATGATTATCTTCCCTTCCTTCAGATTGACGGTGCCAACTACCTTTCCTTCTTTCTCCAGATCCTTTAACAGTTGACCAAGGCTCTTCCCTTTCTCCAGATCCTTTAATATCTGGTTGAGGTCAACTGTCCTGTTCCTCAGTTCCTTCACATCTACATCAGCTCGGTTGGGTATAGGGATCTGGGCTAAACACCCAACCAAAAAGAGGATAAAAATGTTCTTCATCTTCCCTCCCTCCTTTTTAAGACAAGGGGCCTGAACTTGTATTCAGGCCCCTATTCTTTGTTCAGTACCCGGCATTACAGGTACCTGCATTACATACGATTCTGTATCGAGGATCGTAGTATCCTGAATTACAGGTCCCCGCATTGCAAACGACTGCTTGAGGCTCCACCCTTTCACCCGCAAGCTTCCTCGCTTTCGGCGTCTCGTCTGTCTCAGCCAGAGCGGAGAGCCCCAAGGCTAATCCTGCTCCAAATAGGGGGATCTTCTTCAGGAAATCCCTCCTTCCAATCCCCTTAACCTTTTCTTTATTGTCTTCTCCTCCGGGGATATCCTTACTAACCCAATCGGCTGAAGCTAGGATTTGACCGGAACTAACTATTTTCTTTTCCATTTTGCCCACTCCCATTTTCAACTCTCATCCAGATCTATCCCCTCTGATCTTTCTTTACAGTGTTTTTTCACCATCTCTTTTACCCTTCTGTATATCTTTTGATCGGGATTTATCCTCTTCTTTCTTGATCTTTGCGAAAGATGCTCTTTTATCATTCTCATCGTTTCCCTTTGCAATTCTTGATCATGTCTTCTTATATCTATCATAAGCCTAAGCCCTCCTTAAGACTTCCAGCCTCGCTTAATAAATCATTTCGGAAATCTTCACTCTCCAGTGTTACATGTTATGCTTCCATCGTTACAATCTCCAATATTGCAAGCTACCACTCCTTGGTTACAGATCCCACCTCCATAGTTACAGATAGTTAATGGTTTAACATCCCAGCCAGCAATCTTTCTAGCTTTCGGCGTCTCGTCTGTCTCAGCCAGAGCGGAGAGCCCCAAGGCTAATCCTGCTCCAAATAGGGGGATCTTCTTCAGGAAATCCCTCCTTCCTCCCTTTTCAGCTCCCATCTTGATTCACCTCCTTTTTGGTTTCTAAAACTCCATATTTCATCATCCACATTATCTGAAAAATTACGATCTCCGATGGAACACCATGGGTTTCCTTTATCATATCCGCTATCTCTCCAATCCTCACCCATCTATCGATCTCACCGAGCTTAGTTACCACTTCTTCCATCACACCCGGATCAAGCAGAGCTTTCATCTCAGCGTAGAATTCAACAGTTTTGGATTCCCCTCTGAGAAGCTCCTTACCGCTTTCGGTCAGCTTTATCTCGCTCTCCTCATCCAGAACCTCTGTGGGATAATGGTTAAAAACCCTGAAATACTGGGGTTCAAACGATAGCACCCTTTTAATCTCTCTCCCCCTTCGTTTGGCCTCCCCTTTCAACTCCATCCACAGCTCCTCATATCGCTTTACAACCCCTTTCCAATCGTAGTTTGTCACAACGTGTTCCCTGGCTTTCTCACCCATCCTTGATCTGAGATCTGGATTCTCAACGAGCGCTAGCAGATATTCCTCCATCCTCCCCAGATCCACGCACACCGATTGACCGAGGTACAGATGATTAATGAGCCACGATGTGAGTGGAGCGACGGGAGATATCATTCTATCACATCTCGCCCAATACGTTGGAACTTTGAAACCGGTCTCGCCGTGAATCACCAGCTCCTTATATCCGTTCCAATCCGAAACCACCACCGGAAGTCCAGAGGCCATCGCCTCTATTACCACAAGGCCGAAACTCTCCTGGATACTATCGCTCGGTGCGATGAACACGTCGCTGGCGGAATAGAGGAGAAGCAGGCTTGTCATAGATGGGTTCAGCTTGAAGATAACTTTGTCGGCTACACCGAGCTCACCGGCGAGTGTCTTGACCTTGGCACCATATCTGTGTTTGTCATCTCCAGCGAGGACCAAGACCGTATCCGGATGTTTTTCTGCAACCTTTTTAAAGACGATCAGAAGGGGGAAGAGATCTGCCTTATCATAAGCGGAAAACCTCCCAACCCAAAGGATTATAAGCTTATCCTGAGGCAACTCGATTTGAGTCCTTGCATCGGATTTATCCCTAGGTCGATAAAGCGATGTGTCAACGCCAAGAGGGATAAGATCCAATCTCCCTTCATATCGAGCTTCAATTCCCAACATGGTGAGTCTTTCCGATATGAACTCCAGGAGCTCCTGTAAGGCCTTCTTCTGAGATGAGCTCGTACATATAATCGAATCGAAAGGTCGAGCGTTTAGAACGTTGAACATTAGGTCGTTAAGGACAAAATGGTAACTTATCGTATGGGCAGTTCCGGTCAACGGGATAGCTGATCCCCTTGCTAAGGAGGAAAGTTTTCCTAAAAACGGATTACCAGAGTGAAAAGCGAGATAATCGATATCTTTCATGAGAATCGGAAGGGAGGTGATATTCTTAGAGATTAACTTAAACCCTTCTCTATCTACCTTGATAAGCTCCTTGATCTCTTTTTCAGCCTTCGTCAGGGAGAGCGAATCGTAAAATAGGTGAACCTCACCGAGGGAACTATGTTTCAGAAGGGCTTTCAAAAATCTATTATTGGCGATATTCGCCCCGTATATCGATGAAGACGTCACATTTAGAAAAGCCCCTAATGGAGACAATACCAGTTACCCCTTAACTGGTATAGGCTATCAAGCTTCCATAAGATCAGATCTAATTTGTCCTCAGTAATATAAAAAATAGCATATCACTCCCCCCTTGTCAAGTGGAGGATCTACCCTCCCAGGACTTCTCAAAAACTTTTGAAGAATGTAGATGGGGAAAGGCTTAGATGGCATAAGTGATTCAGAGGAAATTCGTGCTCTAATCTGTCGCGAATTTGCTCAAAAACCCTTATGCTGCCTAGATTTTCCTCATCTTACGCTCCATGAACTTTTGAGAAGTCCTGTGTTGGAAGCCAAAAGCTTGACACCTAACTTATATTCCACTATCCTTAAACTGTTCGATGCCTGAGTCCGTCAAATCTTGTAAGTCATTTGTCGGAAAATCCGTCACTCCCCGGCCTGTAAGGTGGCTTGAATTTAAGTTTAGGGAGGTAAGGTTATGAAAATGAGAATCGGAATCATGTGTTCGACCTTGCTGATATTATCGCTTCTTATAGGATGCGCTAAAAAGGAGATGCTGAGGAAACCTGAATGGGTGAGCGATTTTCAGGATGTCTATTTCTCCGATTCAAGAAACGGATGGATTGTCGGCACGAACGGGCTCATATTGGTGAGCCATGACGGGGGTAAGACCTGGACAAAACAGGAGAGCGGAACGGATAAAGATCTTATGGCTGTGGCCTTCCCAAGTCCTAAGAGGGGATGGGTTGCGGGAAGTTGGGGAACGGTGCTTAAAACCGATAGTTCCGGCCGGGCATGGCATTTTCAGAAGATCGGAGATGCCACATATACCGGATTGGCCTTCCCCGATGCCAAACGGGGGTGGATCGTGAGTGAAACCCACATAATCCATACCCCGGACGGCGGAAAAAGCTGGGAGAAGCAGGCTCAAGGCACGGGGTTTCCGCTTTATGATGTTCACTTCATCTCGCCGAGGGAAGGATGGGCCTCCGGTGATTTCGGCAGGGTGCTTCACACAAGCGACGGTGGCAAGAGGTGGGAGGGATATGATAAGGGACTCACAGCCCAGCAGTTGAGGGCGATCTTCTTCACGGATTCGGATCACGGATGGGCGGCGGGGATCGATGCCACGATGTTTCACACCTCCGATGGCGGTAAAACATGGCAACCGCAGGAAACGAACCTGCCTAGGATGCCCGGCAGTCATCACAGATGGACCATAAACGACCTGCATTTCATCAATTCCAAAACCGGATGGCTCGCCGCCGATGGGGGTTATCTCTGCAGCACAGAGGACGGCGGGAAAACGTGGAAGCTCCATCATCCCGGCCCCATGAACGATCTGAGAGGGGTATGGATGATAGATAAACGAACCATCATAGCCGTCGGAATCCATAGCACTATCCTGCGAACGGAAGATGGAGGTAAAACCTGGGTGACGATAAGCAGTAAGGGAGCGGAAAACGCCAAGACGGGAGGGACAGAGTTCTCCGCCCCGCTTTCAGGAGTCAGGATCTCCCCCGGAGGTAAAGGATGGGCGGTGGGAAGAAGGGGAATGATCTTCCGAACGGAAGACGGCGGCAAAACTTGGAGAAGGCAGAACCCGGCGGGGATGGTCAGCGGTTTCGATGCCCTGGAGATGCTTGACGCCAGGAAAGCATGGGCTGTGGGGGACGCGGGAACTATACTGCATACCGAGGACGGAGGGGAAACCTGGCAGGTACAGAAATTCAACGATTGGATGGGCCTACATGACGTTCAGTTTATCAACGATAAAACCGGCTGGGCCATAGGAGAGCTGGGCGGGATCTTCCACACGGAGGACGGCGGCAAAAACTGGTATCCCCTTCGATCGTTCAGATGGGAATCCCTCAGAAGCCTCTACTTCATAGACAGATATGAGGGCTGGGTCGTCGGTTGGCCGGGCGTCATACTTCACACGCGGGACGGCGGTATGACATGGGAGAAACAACGGAGCGGGGTATATTGCGAGCTGAAGAGCGTGTATTTCGTGGACGATAAATTCGGCTGGATCGCTGGGCAGTACGGAACCATCCTCCACACCGAGGATGGGGGCAAGACATGGCTTAGACAGAGAAGCGGAACGCGGAATGATCTCAATAAGGTCTATTTCGTCAACCGACTGGCCGGCATCGCCGTCGGCGATAGGGGAACTATCATCTTCACCCTCGACGGCGGTCGCACCTGGATGCGATATAAAAGCGGAACGGATGAGGATCTGCTTGACGTGACACCCGGCGAGAATAGCCTCGTAATCTCCGGTGAAAACGGAAGTATCATACGGTACTCCAATCCCGATCTGACCGTCAAGATACCTGAGAAACCCTGGGATACACGTCAGGAAAGCCCTATCGAGACCGTCAGCGGAATGTGGAAGATCGTCCATGAGGGAGGGCCGGATCTGCTGGCAATAGAGTTCGTGGACGAACAACACGGATGGGCGATCGGCGATGATGGGACCATACTGCGCACCAATAACGGCGGCAGAAGTTGGGGAAGCCATAGAGTGGGTTATCCGCTAGTGGGATTTCACTTCATCTCCCGGGAAATCGGATTCGCCATAGCTGAAGACGGAACCTATCTTACCACGACCGATGGCGGGGTGAGCTGGCAGGTTCAAAATGAGAGGCATAAACCTTACAGGATGGCCTATGATGAGGAAGCAAGGCCGATCCGCGTTCCCTATAGGCTGAACAGGGCTTTCTTCCCCCTCTCAAGTGAGGGATGGGCGGTCGGGGAGGCCGGCGGGATAATCCATAACGTGGACGGCGGGCCGCGGTGGACGGGGCAAGGATCGGAAAGCGGATGGAACCTGAACGGCCTCTTCTTCCTGGATAACCGGCGCGGCTGGATAGTCGGCGGAGGCGGAACCGTGCTCAAGACGATCAACGACGGCAGGGTATGGCTGAGCCAGGAGAGCGGCACGGGCATCGACCTATACGGGGTTTTCTTCACCGATCCGGATTACGGCTGGGCGGTCGGAGATTACGGGTTGATACTACACACCGAAAACGGAGGTAAAAGCTGGGAAGGGCAGCGAAGCGGAGTAAGGGTGAAACTGCGCACCGTCCTGTTCCTCGATCATAACAACGGTTGGGTGGCCGGAGATAAAGGCGTGATACTCAGCACCGAAAACGGGGGGGGAAGGTGGCGCAGGGAGGAATCCGGCACCCCATCGAACCTGCACCACCTGTGGACGGACGGCAAGCGGATCTGGGCTGTGGGGGAGAACGGCACGATCCTATTGCACAGATGAGACCGCTTTAACCGAGAAACTCCTCGCATCTCCGAGCTATCTCGATGAAAGCCCGGACGGCTGGTGAGTCGGGAGCTTTATCGAAAGGCGAAAGGCCTTCGTCCGAAAGCTCGACTATCTTCGGATCGATCGGGATCCTTCCGAGGAAATCGACCCCCATCTCTTCAGCAGCCCTTTCACCGCCTCCAACCTTGAAAAGATCTATCCTATTGCCACAGTGAGGACATATCAGACCGCTCATGTTTTCCACAATCCCTACGACAGGCATGTTCAGTTTTCTGGCGAAGTTAACCGCCTTGCGCGAATCCAGAAGCGCCACATCCTGTGGTGTGGTCACGATAATCGCCCCATCTATCCCTTCCATCGACTGTGCGACCGATAGTGCTTCATCTCCCGTTCCAGGTGGCAGGTCTATCACCAGATACCTGATATCTCCCCAGTCCGTATCGGTGAAGAATTGATTTATGGCCTTGCTTTTAAGCGGCCCGCGCCATATCACAGGTGTATCCTCATCCGGTAGCACGAAGCTCATCGACACGAGTTTTATTCGGCCGACCTGAATGGGGATCATCCTTCCCTCCTCGGAAAGCCTGAGCGCTCCCGACACCCCTAGCATTTTAGGTGCGTTCGGCCCGCTTATATCGGCATCCAATAGCCCCACCTCCTCCTTCTGAGCGAGGGCACGGGCGAGATTTACAGCCACAGTGGTTTTCCCAACCCCTCCCTTGCCGCTGAGAACCGCCAGCTTGAACATGCTTATCCTCCTGAGATATCGTCTCAAATTATTTTACCTTAATCTCCTCTGGAAATGCAACCGGGAGATTTCTGAATTTCTGAGGCAGGGCCTTTCAATGATTGTATGATTTAGTATACTATCACAAAGACCACCAGGAAGGAGGTGAGAAAGATGCTCGTGGCGGGCCGATATGTCCATCCCAATACCTTATTCGCCAGGCTGTCCAAAATAACCGACTACCGCTTAACAAGATATTATCACTGCTTATCCTAGCATCAGTCTGCGGTGAGAGATCGCTAAGAGGGATGTGGCTTTGGGCGGTGAACAGATGGGAGGAGGTTAGAGAGATAATGGAACTTCCCCCACGCCCACCGGCACTGAGCAAACATCTCCCGGCAAATCAAAGCCATGAAGAGACGGCGGATATCACCTCAGCTCTGATGAAGGCTTTAAGCGGATATCCTTCAGGAAGGTCTGGCATCCAAGGGGAATCCTCAGCAGGGCGGCTATGCTGGAAGGCTGGCAGAGACTCTGAAAGAGGAGGTTTATCTGAACGAGTTATAAGGATATAGAAGATGCAAGGAGAAGGAAAGGTTGTTTCCTGGAAGAGGTCCACATGAAAAAGAGAACTCGCTTCTCGCAGGAGTATCTAGCCCTTTTTAAGTTCGAGAGGAGCTAGAGAAAAACCTTAGCTCTCACGGGGTAAGCCCGTTGGAGGATGGGGAACAGGAGAACATGGGCGGATTTCCCCGTTCTCTTGCTCCCCCCGGTAATATGAGCGGAAGTCAATATATCGCCACTAGGGAGGCACCTAGTCCTTCACCTAACTCGATGCTTTTGACCAATTTCTCATCTTTATCCATCACCAGTAGTTTGTCCTTGCCGTCGGGCGACGACCAGGATGGCACGCAGATATACCCATTGCCCTCAAGGTCAAATGCCAATCCGGCTCCTCCCTTGAACTCCTCAAGCGGCGAGCTTAGATCGTGAACAGGGTTTAGAGTGCCGCTCTCAAAGGCCAGAAGTCCTTGAGGCGATGTGACGTAGATCAAGCCGTTAGGCGCCAAAGCAATTCCCCCGGGCGTGGTTCCCAGCTCAACGCTCGTTTTGACCGTGCCGGTGGAGGGATCTATCAGGTAAAGTGCACCGGTCACGTCGGCATAATTGCCCGTGCATAGGACCACGACGTTGCCCTTGGCGTCAAGCATGACCTCAGTCGGATTCAATCCCACGTCCACAGTGCCGATCTCCTCATCCTTGGTGGTGTCTATCACCGATACGGTTCCAGGGCCGTATGTCGTCTGCTGTTTTTGAGGGTCCCACACAGCGGCGGAGTTGCATACGAAGGCCTTATCGCCTGAAACGACCACTCCCCATGGCATCGAACCGACCTCCACCGAACCGACTACCTGCTTGATCGACAGATCCACGACCTTAACGGAATTGGTCCAGTTTGATGTGACATATGCCTTGTTATTATCGGCAAAGGCCAGCTTTTCAGGAGCAGTCGCATCTCCGACGTCTATCAATCCCACATCGGCCTGAGCCTTCAAGTCTATCATCTGGATTGAGTTGTCCATCGTGTTGACCACATAAGCGATACCATCCAGCACTTTGATGTCGTTTGGCGCCTGACCTACCTGAAACACGTCTTTGTTGAGCGTCCCTGTCTGGATGTCATAGACCGAGATGCTCGAGGCGATGGTGTTGAGGATATAGGCTTTAGCACCCTGCTCCTGCGGTCCTTGGGTCGTCTCCTCCCCGCATCCCCATATCATCAGCATAAGCGGGAGGAGCAAAAACGCGATGAGCCTTCTCATCTTTCAAGCTCCCCATTTCGCGTAGTGTGTATTGCCTGACGCGTAGAGCGCATTACGCTTAACGCCCCGCGCTCTACCGATCGATATTCCTGTGTTATGTGCTTCTCCCTCCCGAGGAAACACCTGATCTCCTCGATATCGGACTCCGAGATCAGGCCGGGCACAAGCGTAGTTCTGAACTCCCGTTCGATCCCGCTTTTTCGCAGGATCGAGACGGAGCTCAATATCCTCTCAAAAAGTTTCGGCGTTAGAACTCCGCCGACGGCCTCATTATATCTCTCGAAGCGAAACGGTGCCTTCGCATCCATCGCCACGAAATCCACCCTTCCGGCTCCGATCAACCTATCGAGGACATCCGGGTTCGTGCCATTAGTTTCAAGCTTCACCACATATCCCATGGATTTAACCTCTTTCAGGAACTCGTCCAAATCGATTTGAAGGGTGGGTTCCCCGCCGCTTACGACCAGGGCATCAAGAAGTTTTCTGTTGCGATAGAGGTGCTCCAGCACGATCTCCTCCGGGATCTCCCTTACGCCCTTTGGCTCGATCAGCCTATAGTTATGACAGAAGGGACATCTGAGGTTACATCCGATCGTGAAGATCACAGCGCTTATCATGCCGGGGAACTCTATGAGGCTTTGTCTCTGAAATCCTCCTATCTTCATCTCAGCTTAAAATACCTCCTCATCTTGAACTCGGCCTGTTTGCCGTCGTTCCACTGATCGACGGGACGGAGGTACCCCACGATCCGCGAGTAGACCTCACACTCGGTTTTTCTGCCATCCTCAAGGCATTTGGGACAGAGCTGGTGCTCGCCGAAGATATATCCATGAATCGGGCAGATGCTGAAGGTCGGTGTGATCGTGAAATATGGGATTGAGAAGTTCTCGCAGATCTTGCGAACGAGCCTTCCGATAGACTCAGGCGGAGGAAGCTTTTCGCCGATAAATATGTGAAAAACCGTCCCGCCGGTATATCTCGTTTGAAGCGGCTCCTGAAGCCTTAAAGCCTCAAACAGATCCCCGGTGTATTCCACAGGGAGTTGAGAGGAATTCGTGTAATACGGCTCGGCTCCCTTCGAGACCATCTCCTCGTTCGCCACGATGATGTCCGGGAACCGTTTCTTATCTATTCTGGCCAGCCGATAGCTGGCTCCCTCGGCAGGGGTGGCCTCCAGATTGTATATGTTTCCCGTCTCCTCTTGGAACTGTGAGAGCCTCTCGCGCATGTGATCCAGGACCTTGATGGCGAACTTCCACCCCACCTCTGTGCCGATATCCCTGCCGAACAGGTTCAGGCAGCACTCGTTCATCCCGACCAGTCCTATGGTGGAGAAGTGATTCTTCCAGTACTGACCGAAGGCCGATCTGATCCCGCGGAGATAAAATCTCGAGTACGGATAGAGCCCCTTCTCGGTGAGGTTCTCTAGGACCTCCCTTTTGATCTCCAAGCTTTCTTTAGCTAGATACATCAGTTGATCGAGTCGGCTGAAGAACTCCTCCTCGTTCCGTGACAGATATCCCAGTCTCGGCATGTTGATGGTGACGACGCCTATCGAGCCGGTGAGCGGGTTGGCGCCGAACAGCCCTCCGCCTCGTCTGCGAAGCTCGCGGTTGTCGATCCTGAGTCGACAGCACATCGAGCGGACGTCCTCAGGGCTCATGTCGGAGCTGATAAAGTTGCTGAAATAAGGGATGCCGTATTTAGCGGTCATACGCCAGATCTTCTCGTGTCGTGGGTTCTCCCAGTCGAAATCCGGTGTGATGTTGTAGGTGGGTATGGGAAAGGTGAAAGCGCGCTTATCAGCATCGCCCTCCAGCATCACCTCAGCGAAGGCCTCGTTGAATATGTCGACCTCCTCCTGGAACTCACCATAGGTCGTATCGAGAACCTTTCCACCCACGACAACCGGTTCTCCGCGCATGAAATCGGGAACCTTCAGGTCTAAGGTGCAATTGCTGAAAGGAGTCTGGAAACCCACGCGCGTCGGTACATTGAGGTTGAAGATAAACTCCTGCAGCGCCTGTTTTACCGCTTTGTAATCGAGCTTGTCGATTCGGATGAAAGGAGCCAGGAGCGTGTCGAGGTTGGAGACGGCCTGGGCGCCCGCCGCCTCGCCCTGCAGCGTATAGAGGAAGTTGACGAGCTGTCCGAGGGCCGAGCGGAAGTGTTTGGGAGGGCTGCTGCTGATCTTGCCCCTAACGCCCTTGAACCCCGAAAGCAGGAGATCCCGAAGATCCCATCCGACGCAGTTGTGATTCCACATGCCGTTCACGACAAGTGTACCGCTTTCCGTGGTTATGTCGTAAATCATATCATCGGGTATCTCCACAGGATCGTTGTTTATCACTTTATGCCATTCATCCTTATCTTCATCATGCCAAGCCTTCATTGACAATCCGGCCTTCCTATATTTCTCTGACGGCAAATCCACATCGATCTTCCTAAAGGAAACCCCATATAAAGGATACCGCTGTATTATCTCCCCCCCTTTATATATTCTGGTGTTCCCTTGCCCTTCAACGGCGCGATCGCGCGGGACAAAGCCTAAAAGTTCCATCACTACGGACATCTGTTCCAGGAGAGTTCTAGAGGAAGTTCGTACAGAGAGGGTCGTGTTACAGGTATTAATACTTCCATCACCGTCTATCAGACCTCCTATAACCCCCTTAACAAAAGGCAAAGCATATCGCAATATGTCCGCTGGAAGGGTTTTATAGCGGGACTTCGGTTGGATCAGGAAGATCCTGTCGAAAAGGAATCTGAGGAAGGGATTTTTAACGCACAGTTCATATCTTCCGTCATTCCGTTTCGTGATACAGCCGAAGATCCTGTTCTCCAGCAGTCCTTGGTTGGCTCGAAGTAGAGGTTCTCTTTCCACCTGTGAGATGGTGATTCTCTCCGAGCTTCCGACGTCATATGAGAGGAAACCCTCAGCAATGGCGAAACCGACGAAATAACCGAATTTCTCCGTGAGGTTGATATAACGGGGAGCGGAGAAAGTCAAAGTATGGAGTATCCCATCCTGAGAAGTATCTTCATCTATCTCCTCGATCGGAACGCCATTAAAGTAGACCTTATCGCCCTCCCAATTGTGTTCCCGGATCAACGAGAGAAGATCTAAGGTTTTAATCGAGAAGAGGTCCTCATGTGATAGCAGACGGGTGAGGTCTACGGTAAACAGCTTATCATTATAGCCCACATCTAATGCTCGCTTTTCACCCCTTTCTGTTATCATTGGATGGTTATCGGTCACTATTACACTCCGCCCTCCACGGTTTTTGATAAAGCGCATGGAGCGATCCTTCCTCTTGCTGACAACCCGTAAAACTTTGGTCCATCCCCCTTTGTCGAGCACATATAGATCATCCTTGGGATATTTCACGTATGCCCTATCGGCTTCATTAAGGGGGAGAGGAGGCTTCGGGATCATATCGTAGAGCTGCTTGAAGGAGAGAAGTTTAACCTCGCCATGGATTTTGGCGACCACCACCTCATGTCCATAATAGGTGTATGGCCCAAGTATTCCAAGGTCATGGATATGCAGGTCGCCGCTGAGGTGGGCCTCCCTTATCTCCGGCGGATAGATCCTCTCAAGCCAATACTGAGAGGCGATGACGGAGGAGACGTGGAAGTTCAGTCCCTGCAGCGAGTAAGTCATGTTCGAGTTCTCCCTTACGCGCCAGTCAGCCCTATCGATGTAGTTGTCTATCAGCTCGATATTTGAGAAGAGCTCCCTGACCTTCCTTATCTCCTCGTGTTGTCTTCTGTAGAGGATATAGGCTTTAGCGGTTTTATAGTGACCGTTTTCGACCAGAACCTTTTCGACCACATCCTGGACCTGCTCGACGGTTGGTATCTCACCGGGTTTGAGCTTCTCCTCCAGGATCGATACGACCTGGCGAGCCAGATGACAGGCGAGATCGTAATCCTCCCCTCCGACCGCCCTCGCGGCCTTAAAGATGGCGTTGGCGATCCTGGAGATATCGAAGTTGACGACCCTACCGTCCCTCTTGATGATTTTTTCGACAGCCATATCGCCTACCTCTGAAATGACCTTAGATTCCAGGCATTAAACCCCTAGATTCGGGGTTTACCACAAGGATGTGCTACACCAAACCTTTCCACCGCTCAGGCGAGAAAGAGAACAGGGAAGACAAAAAAGATCCCCGACCTTCCAGAGGAAAGTGCCGGAGAATAAGATCTATCCCCTCACAGCCTTCCCTCGAAAGCCGTGAGAGCCACCGACGCAGGCAGGTCTCCTGACTTACGGCAACCTCCTCCCGCCTTCCCAGCGACCTTAGGACCGCCAGTGGCCTCATGGAAGGAGGTTAACGCCGATCACAGTGGCGGGGCCGTGGCGGAATCTCACCGCTCTTCCCTATTCTCCGGGTCGAAACCTCACCCGGCACCTGCGCCTGAGCGTTCTCTATATTCCAAACCTTCAGCGATCGAAAATATAGTATACCATATCCGATGGGGGAAAGGCAAATAGATAGTGCATACGTATCTCCCAGGACTTCTCAAAAGTTCATGGGGCGTGAGATGAGGAAAATCTAGGCAGCATAAGGGTTTTTGAGCAAATTCGCGATAGATTAGAGCGCGAATTTCCTCTGAATCACTTATGCCATCTAAGCCTT
>JAGGXZ010000050.1 GCA_021162805.1 Candidatus Poribacteria bacterium | reverse complement strand
TCTCGCACCCTGAAAGGGGAAGGAGCATCAGGCAGATGATGATCCCAAAGGCGTTGACGACTTTCCTCATATGTCTCCTTGTGAACTTGTCAAACTCCTTGTCTATCTCCAGTTGCTGTATTGACTTTTTAATCCCTTCAGCGTATAATTCTACCATGGGTTGCCTCCTTTGTGAGGTTTTTCACTATTATACACCAAAGAGGCAACCCAAATCTATCTCTGATTTCATCTACATTTTCATCGCCTCTTTCTTGTGATGCCTTGTAATTACTGGATTCTCCAGATCTTGGGAAATCTCAGTTGTATTATAATGTGTTGCTGCTACCTGACGCTTGAGCTTAAGAGGGGTGTCGGTATGGAAGGGTTAATCTTAGCGATGTTCATAGTTGTATCCAGTGCCCAGAGGGATCTCATGGTTGAAGATTTCGAGACGCTCGATGGCTGGCAGACCCGAGGCGAGGAGATCTCTATCGACTTGGATGGTTCTCATGTCCGAACAGGCCAGCGCTGTTTACATATTCACCTCGAAGTGAACCACGATAACGGAATGGGCTGGCCGGCCGCCACTAAGACTTATGAGAATCCTATTGATCTGTCCGATTTTCAATTCGTCGAATTCGACATATACTTTGAGAGCGAGCGAGGTCGGGACCCCGACTTCGCTATGCATGTGACGTTAAAGGACGATCAGGGGCGCGAAATTTACCGCACCACCCTTATAGACCTGCGGCATCGAAGGTGGTCCCACGAGCGCTTCTGCATAGCCGGCATTCCCGGAGCCGCTCGGCTGTCAACCCTGCATCTGTGGTTCAGCGAGGACACTTACGATCACGGCGATATCATCGACATTTACGTCGATAATTTCCGGGCGACCGAGGCGCCGCCGCGGCCTGAGCTTCCCAGCTTCGATTTGCCGCCGACCCGCGGACTGCTCGCCTCCTCCCCGGCTGCCAAGGTGTGGCTCGCTGAACCCGTGGAGAAGGTTCTGCGCAAAACCCCTATCCCAACGGCTCATCTGCAGGGTCTCATACTGTCCGGAGCGCGCAACGAATACCTCAGCGCCCAGCTCGTCCTTACTCCGCAGACCGAGAGGGGCATCGGCACCGTGCGCTTGACGTTCACGGATCTGCGCGGCTCATCAGGGGATGTGATCCACGCCGATAACATCTGGTGGAGTCAGGTGGTTTACGTGCCGGCCAGGGAAGGCCCGCCGGAAGGTCTGCCCGATGCTCTCCCCGGTCCCGAACCCTTCACAGCCGATCGCCCATGGAATTATCCCATCTGGCTCGACTTTTACGTCCCGCCTGATGCCAAACCTGGCAGATATATGGGTTCCCTAACGATTGATTGCTCGGCCGCCGGCCACTTTACCATCCCGATAACCCTTAAGGTCTACGACTTTTCGGTTCCACGCCGTCAGTCTGTTCCCTTCGTCACCCACCTCTACGGTCCCTGGGGCTGGAGCGAGGAGATCAAGAGGTGGTTCGGTGATATGAGTTATAGGGACTATGTGCGCAGGTGGCGACCGAAAATCTTCGCTTTGCTCGCTCGGTATCGGATGAGCCCGCTCACACTGGCAAGCATGGAGATGCGCTGGGATGGGAAAAGCGGTCGAGCGGTGATAACGAACGCGGATGAGTTTCTCCGACTGACCAACTACTATCTGTCATTGGGCTGTGGTATGTATGGTGTGGGCGTGCCGTTTTTCTTCAACCGCGACGCTTTCCTGGGCGCTAAGAAGGGCACGCCGGAGTATCTCAAGCGAATAACCGCCGCCTACGAAACAGCGGCCGAATTCCTCCGTGAGGAAAACCTTCCCACACACTGGGAGGTTTACTGCGTTGACGAGGTGGTCGTTCACAAACACAGCAGGCCAATCGACTTTGACCTGCTGAATAGCGTCTTCGACGCGATTCACGCCGGCGACCCGGCCATTAAGATATTCGCCACCGAGGTGCCCTCGCCGTTGATACATACAAGGAGCAAAATCACGTGGTGCATGAATGTCTCTTCCTTGGACGAGGACGTCCTGCGGGAGGAGAAGTCCAAGGGGCGGGAGGTGTGGTGGTATAACGGCTACCGCTTGCCTCGGCCGGCGGCGCACATCTCAGCTCCGGGCATAGCCCATCGAGCTATGTTCTGGATAATGTATAAATATGACATCGACGGGTATTTCATCTGGACGGTGAACCGTTGGACAAGTAACCCTTGGGAACGCCCGAATCGCTCCCGCCGCGCCAAAGCCGGTCAGCACTATTGGCTATATCCTAATCCCGATGGCACCGTTTCACCCTCACTTCGGCTGGCGATGTTTCGCGACGGAGCCGAGGATTATGAATACATGGTGGCGCTTGAACGCTTGGCCAACCGGTTGGAGAAGCGGGGCAAACAAGCTGCTGCTGACCACTGCCGCGAGGCTCTCCGGATAGCCCTGTCAATAGTCCTCGCCTATGACAACGCCGTTTGCATCAACTACGACCAGCTTCGCCGGGCACGGGAACTGCTAGCACGCACATTGCAAGTATATAATCCCCGAACCTAGGGCTTTTCAATGATTTCCGCTGGAGTGAGGTATGATCTGTGACCCGCCTAATGTCATATCAAGGTGAGAGCCTTATCCTCCCCTCGGAGTCTGTACTTATACTGAAGAAGCACCTGAGGCAGTTGGGCTGGCACTACAGGATAAGGATAAAGTCCAACTTCCTTCTGCTTTACAGCGGGAAATGCCCCTGGCTTGTTGTTTTTTTTTTAGACTTGGGGAATAGATTTTTATGGGGAAGGGTTTTTG
>JAGGXZ010000049.1 GCA_021162805.1 Candidatus Poribacteria bacterium | reverse complement strand
TTCATCGGGAAATAACAGATGTATTTCTCCCCGACGTCGAGCGTGATGGCGGATTTCAGATACTCTATGGCGATCTCCTCGCTCTCGGCATCGCCCCAACTGACCAGGATTCCAGCCAGTTCCCTCAGTCTTTCCCCCTTCATCTCCTCCAATCCGAGGTTAAACCGGGCCAGAGGGCAGGAGATATCCTCGTTTCGGGCGTAGAAGGAGCGACCCTCCCTGGCAAGCCCCACAAGGGCGCAGTGGGAATCCGATCTGGTGACCCTCGCAAGGCCCTGCGGCTTGGTCGGAGAGATGGCGATTCCGATCTCGTTGATCAATTTCATCTATTCATCCTCCTCTGCCACTTCGATACCGAGTAGCCTGCAGAGGTCTGAGATGGCCTCGACGTGATCCCCGTAGGCCAGCACCCGATGCAGTCCTCCGGAGAAGGTTCTGAGCATCCTCTTAGCGTTTCGGACGCGAACCTTCACCTTCGTCCTACACGCCCTATCCAAATCCGGGTTTCCGATTATCGTGCCCGTGGAGATGAGCATTCTGTTCAGATCGGCGAACTTCGCCACAGTCACCCTCTGTCTCACGCTCATCTTGACCTGAAGGGATACGCCGGTTCTAGATTCGGAGTGATTCCTTATGATGAACCTTTCCCGATTTCTGCCGTCCATCTTTGTTGGGGCGACGCAGTGTGCGTGGATCACGCTGTTATCAGCCGTATCTATCACGGGATCGGTGATGAAGGAGGGGACATCTGCCAGGTATCTGAAGACCAGCATCGTCATCAGAGAGTTCAGATCGGCCTCACAAGCGGCGCATATCCCCTCGTCGTTGAGCAGTGAGAATCCGAGGCACGGCGTCGTGGGCAGAACGTGGAGCATCGCCAGACAGTCTATGGTTATGGCGTTTGCCTCTCTCTCCTCTATCACCCCTTTCATGGCGAGATATAGCTTGGAGGCCCTGAATATATCCTCTCTGCTCGGTTCCACCACCCATTCGGCCTCCTCGATCAGGGAATCGGCTACCGTCCGAGCATCCTCGTCGTTCACGTTCTCATAGGCATCCAGGATAACCTGCTTATCCGTTTTCTCTATCCTGACGCCGAATTTAGCCTCCATGTCGCCTATACTGTATCTCTGGATGGTATCGGCGCCGTATATCAGTTTCACCGCATCGCCCTTTCTCTCCTCGAACAGCAGTATCTTCGTCTCCCTCAGCCTTTTGTACGCGTCTATGACTTTGATCTTCCCCACCACCTCTCCGAAATCGGTGGTGGAGAGCAACATGAGTTTATCGGCGTTCTTGTGTGTCTTTAGGGCTTCCCTACACCAGACATGCCAGCTATATGGCTCGACGAAGAGGATCATGGGCAGCCCTTTATCCATCGCCCTGAAGATCGGCTCATCCACTCCACCGCTCAGGCTGAAGAAGAGTATCCCGTCCTCTCCTTTATCCTCATCCAGCTTTGGGAAGTCCTCCCTGCCTTTCAACTCCTCTTCTATGAACTCGACGTTGGGGAGTAGCGGTTTGATCCCGTTCAATTTGCCCTTGAACCTCTCTATCTCCCTCTCCCTTTCCTCTTCTGTGAAGAGCCCTCCCCAACTACCGCCCGGGGCGGCGAAGATCGTCCTCAGCTTCGTGCTCATCCGATCACCTCCTCATATGGGTTCGCTCATATGCTTAGTGTAGTAGAGATTTCTAAAGTTACCGCCTGCCTCTCGGCAGTCCGCCGCTTATAGGTCATTTATTGTCATCTGTCGTCATTTATCGTCATTTAAATGACGGCGAAGCCGAATGACCTAATGACTACAAATGACAATTGAACTGTGGACGGCTTACGAAGAGCTCGATCTCAGAGGGTCACCCACTCTATACCCACCTTCTTCAGGGCATATCCGGTTTCCCTCAGGTAATCGCCGTAACACATCATCCAATGGAATCCCCTCATCTCCCTCAGTAGCTTCCTCCAATCCCCCTCTATCTCCACGTCCGCCTGAGAGCGGCATATCGGGAGAAGGGGTGCGTCCAGGATCTTCCCCTTAAACCCGACCCATACCTTCTCCTCGAAATCGGGGACGATCACCGTCACCTCCTGTCCCTTCCTGAACTCCACCTTAGGGGTGGCGCCGTAATCGGATTCGAAATGGGTCATTATCTTCGCATCCTCGTAAGTCTTGCCGTCCATCTTCCTCGGCGCCGTGCAGTGGGCGAGGGTCACCACGCCGTCATGAGGATAGGTCGGATCGTTGAGGAAGACGGGTTTCCCGGAGATGTGGTGCAGCAGAATCCCCGATGGGATCACGACGAAATCGGACTCACAGAAGGCGAGCTGGCCCTCGTCGTTTATCAGGCTGAGCGTTAGACAGGCGGTGGTCTGGGCCACGGGAAGTATGGTCCCCATACATCCGCCGACGGTGATGGCCTCAGAGCTAAGCTCCTCCATCAGATCCTTGAAGACCCTATAGAGGATGAAGGCGTTGTCCACGAATTTCCTGTCAGTTTGCAAGGTGATGCCCTCTTGGGATAGATACTCATCAGCCTGTTGATGGGCCTGTCTTACGATGTCCTCATCGCCTTTGGCCTTCTCGAGCCTTTTCGCCAGATCGGGGTATGGGACCGTCCTTATGTCCAGGCTCCACCTCTCCTGAGCAAGGGTGACGGCTCTGCCTCCTATCCCCCAGCCCCCCGGGTTTCCTATCGAGATTATCCTGCTTCCGAGGGCCTTCTTCAGGCCGTAAAGCGCACGGAGCCTCCACAGCACTTCATCATAGCTATCCACTACCACATCGTCCACATCCACGCCGGGCTGGCGGAACTCGTCCGACCGCTTGCGGAGAAAGGTGGGGTGAACGATCTCATACCAGAGGTAAAGGGGACCCGATCTGTGCCTTACGAAGATGATGCTCCATCTGCTGGAGGAGACGAGTTCCTCGAGGATGTTCCCTCCCCCTCCGGCGGCGTAGATCAGGGTGAGGTCTGAGGAGCTCAGCTCCTCCTTCACTCCTGATAGATCTTCCGCCGATTTCAGAGGTGAAACGGGGAACATCTTCAGCGGGAGGGAAGCCTTCGAGGCCAGATCGCCCAATTCGCCCTCTATCCTTCGAACCTCCTCTTGGGCGTCCTCCTCGGTCTGTATCCCTCCCCATGGCCGCCAGCTCGTCGCCTCCCTTCTTTGATAGACCCCGTATGTCAGAACGGGTTTCACCTTAAGCTCCATTTTTAACCCTCCTGATCGTTGAAATTGAGGGGCGATCAGTCATCGCCGACTGAAAGCCGTTTGCCGAACAGAAGCTTGAAAACACAGGACAGTTTCGGGAGAAGCATGGGCACCTCCCGGCTATACGCCTCATACTTCTCCCCGAACTTCTCCCTCAGTTCTCTCTCCTCGATCGTGAACAGAAACCAGATGACCCAGGCCCATTGGGAGAGAGTGATGATGAGAAAGGAGCAGGGATGCCCGATAGCTAAGCCGAGGGATGTCATGAAGATGCCTATCCCCAGGTGATGGGGGTGTCTGACGCATCGGTAGATATCCGTGGTGACCAGCCGGCTTGTGCATCCCCACCCCTTGGGCTCTCCCAGGGAGCGGAGCACCCTCCCCGATCTCTTAAGGGGGAAGTGGGCCGATATCATGCCGATGAGGCCCAGGGCCCGAACGAAGATGGGAAAGGACCCCGTCTTCAGGATCAGATCGGCGGTTATTCCCCCGCCGACAGTCGTGGTCGTCAGCAGAAGCCAGTATATGAGGCGTTTACAGCATACCGACATCCCTATCCCATCTTCAAAACATAACATCTTGCACGTAATAGATGAGCTGTGCCCCGAAGAGGATCAAAATGGCGCCGCAGACGATCTGAAAGACCCTGCGCGGCCTCTTTCCCCTGAATATCCTCTCGGGGAAAAGGCCGGTCAGGGCCGACACAGCTATCGCCGAGAAGGCCGTGCCTATGCCGAAGGAGAGGGCATATAACGCCCCCGAGGCGAGGTTTCCCGCCGTGCAGGCGATGTATGTAAGCACCGCCACAAGCGGTGCGCACGGCGAGAGGCCCACCAGGAAGCCCAAAAACAGCATGCTCTCATCGCCCCTATCCAGCACCCTCTTCCTCCAGGCCCCGCCGATGGGGGTCCTAAACCCCTTATCCAACAGGATGAGAACGCCCAACGTCACCATGAAGAGCGCAGTGACGAGATGTAAGTAGCCCGATCTGGTGGGCGGGAAGAAGCGGTTGATCGTTTTGAAGGCGACCGTGGCGAGGGCGCCCAAGATGACGAGGGATATGAGCCTGCCGAGGGAGAACATCAAGCCGACCCTCAGCCCCGCTCGCCAGCTCGCCTTCGTGCCGCCGATGTAGGGCAGCAGCAGGGGAGCGGTATAGGCGAGACACGGCCCCCAGCCCATGGTGAAACCGCCCGTCAGCAGCTTCAATAGATCGGAGATCATCCCTCCACCTTCTGCCCTGTCATCTGAGATCGGCCTTTTGCTCCTCCACCCCCTTCTTGACATCGGCCAAAACCACCGGCTCCTTCCCGTTACATCTGACATCCGCCTTCACATCTCGGCCTTCAGGATCGGGGAAGGCGTCCTCCACCTTGATCCTCCTGCCCACGCCCACCAGGATGAAGTTATCCTTATATGCGTCCTCAAACATCTTTCTGGCCAGATCCCCTGAGCAGTGACAGGGGGCGATCTTCGTGACCTTCTCCTTCTCCACGTCCTTGATGATTCCTCTTATCTTCCAGGCGTTCATCCAGCACAGGTGGAAGCCGCCCAAAACCAGGTAGATGTCGCCTCCCGCTATCTCCTTCGCCTTTCTGACGATGTTCACGACGCCCGGGTGAGCGCAGCCGGTTATCACCACGGCCCCCTTGGCGGTCTTTATCACGAGGGACTCCTCCTTAATCCAGCTTCCCAGCTCTCCCGTGGAGTAGACGCCCTTGCAGATCTTCACCGGCTTATCGCCGACCTCCACCAGTTTCGCGCCCGCCTTTCTGACGGTATCCTTGACGCTCTGTGGGAGCGATTTCGGCATGTAGACGGTCACGTCGCCGTTCACCTTCAGGAAGTCGGGAAGCCCGCCGATGTGGTCGTAGTGTATATGGGAGAGCACCACCACGTCCACCGATTTGGGGTCTATGGAGAGCTTTTTCATGTTTCTGAGCAGCACTTTCCCCTCGCCCCCCACGTCGAACAGTATTCTCTTCTCCGTCCCCTCCACGAGGCAGGAGAAACCCCATCTCGTCTCCAGCCTCTTGTCAAAAGGGTTGTTATCGTAGATGACGGTGAGTTTCAGATCCTTAGCGAAAGCCGATGTGGCAAGAAGCAAGGCGAATGTCACAGTTAAGCTCATCAGATTTGATTTGCGCATCCTCAATCACCTCTTACACCACCTCAAATCAGGGCCGCTCTCCGTAGAGGGCGGCCCTGGCTCTGATCGGGCGTTATGCGGACTCCACGACCTCGAAGCCGATCAACCTGGCCATATCCTCGAAATCCCGTTTGTAATCCCCGAAGAAGACAACCCTGTGATTGCCGAAGCTTCTCCAGTCGACGTTCTCTATCAGCTTCCTCCCATCCGTCTTAATCGCCACCTTCGTCCTGCCCAGCACATCATCCCAGTATGGGAAGAGCTCCTCCCCGGAGACGCTCTCTCCCGTGAAGAGGGAGAGCCTCCTCTTATAGATGCTTATCTTTGCCACCGTTACCTTCTCACCTATCGGGTAGTTTATCTGCACGCATGCCCCACCCGTATTCTCCGGAACGAACGGTAGGTTCCTTATGATATAAGGCGCCTTCCTCTCATCCCCATATGGCCTGAGCGAGCCCTCACAGTGAGCGATTATGGCCATATCGATTACGGGATCTATCGTGTAATCCCCCATGAAACCCGCGCTGCCGGTTATGTGCAACCCCAGCTGCTGGGTGATCAGGCAATCCGTGAGGGTTTCAGAGGTCACCACCACCCCGTCTGTGCAGAACTGCGTTGAGGGCAGACCCTGAGATGGAATGCCCGCCCCATATCCGAGGGGAGGCCAGCCGTATCCTTCGGTGGTTATGGCACCGCAGTCATGTTCCCTCATCAGTTCCCTCATGGCGATGTACAGCTTCGCCGATTTAACCACCTCCTCCTCGTTCGTACCTCTAAGCGCAATCGCTCCCTTTATCCATTCCTCCGCTATCTCCTTGGCCTCTCCCTCATCTGCAGCTTTCATCTTCTCGATCAATTCCCTCTGAGGCACCGGCACGAGCTCAGCCCCAAGAGTCTCCTTCAGGTTCCTAGTGTATGTCTCCTCATACTCCTCTCTGCCCCTCTCAATCTGAAGGCCTATGGGTTCGAAGTAACCCAGAGGGGGCAGATCCGTCACCACCAATATCCTCAGGCCTTTCATCCTCGCTATGGCGGATATCAGCTCTATCTTCCTCACAATGTCCCGTATTCGTGAGGAGTAGACTTCGGGATTCTTATCACGATGTGCCGGAAGGAAGGAGGTCACAACCTTGCTCCCTCTGTAGGAGTGGAAGGGCACGGTCGTGCATCCTTCAAGGGGTCGTTCTACGGCCACCATAGGCAACCCGATCGATATCAACCCGTCCGGAGGAGGGCCGAAGACGAGGAGACCGTCTATGTCCTCCCTCTCCTTTATCTTCGGGATGGCATCCTCAGCCCTCACGGGCTCGGGTGTGCCGATGAATTCCACCCCTTCGGCTTCCCTCTTGATCTCATCCAGTATCTCCCCGTTGTTCATTATCTTCACATCGGGGTGATACCTCCGATAGGCCTCATATCCGACAGGCCGACCGGATGAGAGGAACAGGGTATAGATCCTCACCTTACGATCACTCATGGCTCAGCCTCCTAATTTGTGGTTCCCCCAACATCGTATAAAATGCAGCAATCACCTCCTTCCGTTAAGTTCGACGGTTATATCTTTATCCTCCCTCCACGATCTCATATCCTATCAAGGTGGCGAGGTCCTTGAACATCCTCCTGTGATCGCCGTAGAAGGCCACCCTGTGGTGGCCGAAGATCTGCCAGTCAAGGTTTTCGAGCAGCTTTTCCGTATCGGTTCTGACCGCCAGTTTCGTCCTGCACGCCAGATCCTCCCAATCCTCAAAAAGCTCCCTGCCGTCCACGGCCTCACCGGTGAAGAGCGTCATCTTCCTGTCATATACGCTCAGCCTCGCCACGGTGACCCTCTCGCCCGTCGGTAGGTTCACCTGAACACACGCACCACCCTGTCCCTCCTGCCAGCGGGGCAGGCTTCTGATGACATAGGGCACTCTTCTCTCATCCCCCCAGGGATTAAAGGGACATTCGCAGTGGCCGATGATGGCCACCTCGTTGAACGGATCTATTATGTAGTCGCCGTTAAACCCGGTGCTTCCGGTGACATGAAGGCCGATCTGCTGCGTTACGAGCGAATCTATCAGTGTCTCGGAGGTGGCCACAACACCGTCGGTACAGAGCTGAGATGAGGGCAAACCCTGGGAGGGGATAGGTCCTCCGCTGTATTCCGCAAAGACGCCATATCCTTCCGTGGTTATCGCCTGGCAATCGTATTTCTCCATCAACTCCTTCATCGCCAGATACAGCCTGGCGGATTTCACCACTTCCTCCTCACTCGGCCCTCTTATCCCGGCCGACTCGTCGATCCACTTCCGTGCCACCCTCCTTGCCTTCTCCTCATCGACCCTCTTCATCCTTTCAACCATCTCCCGCTGCGGTATCGCCACCAGCTCCATCCCGAACGTCTCTCTCAGATTACGGAGGTAGATCTCCTCATATCGCTTTCTATCGCCCCTCACCTGGAGAGGGGTGGGTTCGAACTCTCCCAGGACAGGGCGATCGGTGACGACAAGGGCCTTCATCCCCTTCATCCTCGACAGCGCCTGGATCAGCCTTATTTTCCCCGCCAAATCGTCCAATCTGGCCGAGAAGACGGACTCGGAGGCATCCCTTACCACGGGCAGATAGCCTATCAGGATCCCCTTCTCTCTGTATGCCCTGGGGTTAAACCCCGACATCCACATCCCCCACATGGGGAAGACGGCTATGATGGGCAATCCCGTATCGATCAGTTCACCCCACGGTGGACCGAAGATGAGGATCCCGTCCAGCTCGTGGAGCGAGTTTCTCACCTCCTCGATGGCGGCCCTTCTCCTCTGCTGGGCGATCCGATGCGTCTCGGCCCTGAACAGTCTCTCCTCCTCCGTCATTCCATAGTGGGATCTGCTTATCCGGTCCAATCTATCCTCATCTATCAAGTTAATCCTGCCGACAAACTCCACATCTTCGCATCTCCTCTCGATCTCCTCGAGCATTCTCTCATTCGACATCACCTTCCGCCTGATCTCCTCCTGTTTCCACGCCCCCCTGTGATCCAGGCCGCTTGAAGGGAATATCACGTATATCCTTGTCTTCCTGTCCATCTCGATCCTCCTTGAATACCTCGATTTTAATCCTCGCTCAGACATCGCACCTCTATCTTCAATATTCTGCCGAGCATCTTGAGCTCCTCCGTCCAGTTCCCATAGGCGAGGGCCTGGTGGTGTCCGAAGCTCTCCCTGCCTATCCGTTTGGCGTCCCTCACCCTCACGCCGATGCTCGTTCGGCAGTGAACCGTATCCTCCGTCCAGACCACCTCGCCGCTGCTACACCAGAGCTTTCCGGCCTTTCTGTCCATCCCGGCGACCGTTACCTCCCTTCCCTCCTGGAGCTCGACAAACCCCGTCAGCCCTTTCCCCATGGCGTGGAAATCCCTGAGCCTCATCCTTTTCCCCTTGCCGGCCATCGATGGCGGAACGACGTCGTGGTTTATCACGATGATGTTGTTCTCTATATCCTCATGGGTGGTGTTGGCGAACAGGTTCCCCATCAGGGCCGCTTCGCCTGAGAGGCCCATCAGGATCGCCATGGAGATCAAAGCGGAGGTATCACCCTCGCAGCCGGACGGTATGCCCTCATCTATGAGCTGAGCGAAGGAATAACAGGGGACGAGCTCGACGCTCTTGAGGTAGGCGCAGTCCATCGTGATACCGTTGGCGTCGTATCTTTGGAGGAGATCTTTCAGCCCCAGGTAGATCTTGGCGTATTCAGTCAATCTCTCCCCTCTCCCGTCGAGCAGCTCGGCATCCTCAGCCCATCTTCCGGCGACCTCCTCAGCCTTCCCTTTGTCGGCCTCCTCCACGGCCCTCTCGAACTCCTCCACGCTGATCTGATGGAATCTAACCCCCAGCCTTTGTTGCATGTCGTCGAAGTCATAGCTCGCGTTCCTGACGCTGTGGGATGGGATATCCCCTATATACAAGGAGCGGAGGTCTCTCAGGAAGGCGATCGACCTCAGGACACGGAGTATCCTTCTGACGTCCTCGGCATCAAACGGGACGAAGCAGGCGACATCGGTCTCCTCGACGAACTCCCGTATGAACCTCCCTCCCCATGAATATCCGAAGCTATCCCAGCCGGTTAGGATCGGCTTGCCGAGCTTACACAGCTCCCCCAAAAGTCCGAAGTTCGATCCTCCCACCAGGTAGGCCGAGACGTCCCTGGGCAACTCGTCGATGTCGCTCACCTTACCCGCCCTCCTTGAAGGCAGGACCTCGATAAAGTCATACTTCTGTGCGAGGGAGCCCAGGTCAACGGGTTCTGGGGGAACCTCTTTGCTTCTTTTAACATCCCTCGGCTTGGCGGGGCCGTGTGCCCATGCCTCCTCAGCCATGGGCGCCCTTCCCACGCCTATCCTCGTCGGCTCCAGGGTGACGGGTTGTATCTTAACCTTTACCCCCATTTTTCAACACCTCCCCTCCTATATCTCAAAACACAGCCTCTCACGAGGTGATCCTCGTGGATGATCTCCCCACATCGTTTCTTCTCCAGATGAAAGCCCTCCTCCCTTATCTCCTCCTTGATGGCCTTCAGCTCGGCGCTGTTGTTGAACACCTCAGGATCGCCCGGGTAGAAGAGCAGAAGGCCGTTAGGTTTTAAAACCCTGTGAACCTCCCTAAGCACCCTCCTCCTGCCGTTTGAGTTGAAGTAATACGAGTGTATGACGTCGAATAGGAGGACCACGTCCACCGAGCCGGCCTCAAGGGGCATTTTCGAGGAGACGAACGCTTTTATCGTCCTTACGTTCTCCAGCCCCAGCGCCTTAGCTCTCTGAGCCAGTTCGCTCAAAACCCTCTCATCCTTATCTATAGCATAGACCCTCCCCTCTTCCCCGACTATCCGTGCGCAGGGGAGGGTATAGTTGCCCGAGCCGCACCCGAAATCCAGGGCCGTCTGGCCCTCGCTGACCCCTATCTCCCTCAGGATGTCCTCGATCAACTCGGACCACCTTTCCGCCCCGATGGTCTCACCCTCCTTTCGCCGTCATCTGTCCTCCTCTACCACCTTGAACCCCATCAGGGTTCCCAGATCCTTGATCCTCCTTCTGAAATCGCCCAGCGTCGCCGTCCTATGGACGCCCCGTTTGTCCTGATAGATGTGCCTCTGGACCTTCTCCGCGTCGATCCGAGCGACCAGCTTCGTCCTGCACATCAGGTAGTCGAAATCCTTATACAGGGAATAGCCGTCAACCGTCGTTCCTGTGTGGAGGTATATCGTCCTGTCGAGCACGTTGATCCTCCATATCGTGACCGGCTCGCCCGAAGGATACAGCACCTCGGAGCATGCGCCGCATCCGGGGACGGAGTGTTCCCTCACCCGTCTTTCGGCGTGATCCCTTATGATGTAAGGCACCCTTCTATCATCCCCCCACAGGTTCCAGGGGGCGCCGCAGTGCATGACGATCCCCACGCCGTTGAACGGCTCTATCGTGAAATCGCCCATCATGGAGGGTCTGCCGAAGGCATATTGCGCCAGCATATGGGTGAGCACCACGTTTATATGTGCCTGACAGCATGCCACTATGCCCTGCTTCTGAAGCTCCGAATCGCCCAGACTCGGCCATATCATGTCCTCCGGCCTCGGGTTTCTGACGAGCGACCTGATATGGGTCGCTATGGCCGTGGCGTCATACTTCTCCATCAGTATCCTCATGGCCAGATACATCTTAGCGGATTTAACCACCTCCGACTCCAGCGTGTCCCTCATCCCCCTGGCTTCCTCGATCCACATCCTGGCGATCCTCTTCGCCTCATCCTCATCGATATTCCGGATATCCTCATCGGAAGCCACCTCATCGGTCCCTATCTTCGTGATCTCGGTTCCGAGCGATTCCTCAATGGCCTTCGTGAAGATCCTGTTGTACTCCTCCGGAGGTCTCTGTCTTATGTCCCCCTCATACACGTTCTTCAGATCCCCGTGTATCACGTTGACATAGGGCGAGTCCGTCACGGCCAGGATCCTCGACCCCCTCATCCTCTTCAGGACCTGAATCAGCTTGATCTTCTCCACCAGATCCTTAAACATGGCGGAGGAGATGGACGAGGAACATGCGCCGGCCCTGTCCAAACAGGCGGTTAAGATCCTTCCCCTGCTCAGAAAGAGCTCATAGGGGATGTGGAGAAACTCGGGGAAGTTGTATACGGCTATCGTGGGCAGCCCTGTCAGCGCTATACTGTAATCCCTCAGGCCGCCGAAGATGAGCACGCCGTCGAACTCCCCTCTTATTCGCCCTATATCATGAGCGGCTGAGCCGATGACGAACTCCACGCCCTCACATTCCCTGCGGAGCGCCGTCATGAGATCATCGTTCGTCAACGGCCTTATATGCTTGGCCTCAAAGTGCTGGACGCCCGATGATGTGAACACGGTATATATCCTCGTGTTCTCCTCCATCATTGCTTACCTCCCCGTTATCCCAAATCCGAGCGTTTCTCGCTCATTGAGATATCCTTTTGGGTATGTTCCTTTTATGGAGCGCTATGCCGACGGCTATAAATGTGGTGCCGAACGCCAGAATCATGGCTATATCGAGCGGGATCGGATAGTATCCCTCGTTTAAGAGCGAATGTCGTGCCAGGTCGCTGGCGTAGGTGAGGGGTGAGATGAGGGCGAGGGTTTTCCCCCAGCCAGGCATCCTTTCGATGGGGATGAACACCCCGCTTATGAAAAGCAACGGCAATCGGACCAGATTTGAAAGCATCATGACGTTCGAGGGGTTATCCGTCGGGGGCGACGATAACAAGCTCCCCAGGGCGGAGAAACAGAGAGCTCCCAGGATGAGGTCAACCGCCATGATGAACGGGTTGACAACCTTCGCGCCGAGGGCGAATATGCCGATCGACAGCGGAATGAGGGAGATGGTTATACCATACGTAAATCCGGCGAGGATATCCCCGGAGATTATGGAGGAGACGGAGGCGGGAGTGGAGATCAACCGCTCTAACGTCCGCATCCGGGTTTCCCAGGGGATCACAACCGGTGTGGCCGAGGAGGAGGTGAAGAAAAGCACCATCCCCACAAGTCCCGGCAGAGCTCTCACGGGCGGTATTCCTCTGCCTATGACGAAGGCGAAGAACAAAGCTATCGGGAGGAGGATGCCGTATATCAGGACGGGCGCCTTGAGATAGTAGATCTTGGCGTCCTTCCTAGCTATCGCAAGAACGTGGATGAGCCGTATCCTCGCCCTGAACCGCCAGCTATCGCTCCTCATCTTGCTCCTTCCTGGCATACGTGAGGTGGACGAAGACGTCTTCTAAACTCGGCCCCAGGGTGTTTAGGCTCAACACCCTCAATCCATGCGCTTTGGCGTATTCGACGAGACGGGATGCCACATCGCCGGGCTCATCGGTATACAGCCTGAGCCTGCCCCCCTCCCTTCTGATCTCGCTGACGCCCTCTATGTGTCGCAACAGCTCCGAGTCATCCACCGGCCTGTCGAAGGCGACCTCCACGGATTGGGAGCTTTTGAAGGCAGACTTGAGGTTTTCCGGCTCGTCGATGGCGACGATTTTGCCCCGATTGATGATGGCGACCCTGTCGCACATCTGATCGGCCTCGGCGATGTTATGTGTGGTCAGGAACACCGTCACCCCGTTTCGGTTCAACTCCCTGATGAGCTCTCTTATCAGCCTTGCGCTCTGCACGTCCAGCCCGGATGTCGGCTCATCCAGGAAGAGCAGCTTCGGCTCGTGAATTAGAGCCATGGCCAGGATGAGCCGCTGTTTCATCCCCTTGGAAAACCCCTTCGTCTTCTGATCCTTTCTGTCCTGCAGCTCGAACAGCTCCAGCAGCTCTATGGCCCTTTGCCTCCTCCTCCTCTTCGGCACCCCGTATAGCTCGCCCATCAGCATCAAGTTATCCCAGGCGGACAGATCGATATACGGGTTGGACATCTCGGGGACGATCCCCATCATCATCTTAGCCTCGAGCGGAGCCTTTGAGATGTCGAACCCCATGATGTTTATCCTGCCCGCGTCAGGCCTCAGCACGCCGGTCAATAGCCTCACCGTCGTGGTCTTCCCAGCTCCGTTCGGGCCGAGGAACCCGAAAAGCTCGCCCTTCCTCACCTGAAAGCTTATCCCGTCGACCGCCTGGATGTCCCCGAAACGCTTGGTTAAGCGGGAGACCTCGATGGCGTTCCTTATCTTTTCCATATCTCCACCCAGATCCCAGGGGGATCGACGATCAGTTTGAAATCCTGGATCTCAGCCTGGCGGAGGATCCGTCGAAAATACAGGGACGAACGCAATCTCATCCATTCCCTCCTGCTCTCCTCGTCCTTCAACGCGGCCATTCTGGCTCTGACGAACTCCCTCCTCTCCCCTTCGGAGACGTAGCGGCTCAACCCTCCGCCGACGAAGGCCACGCCGCCGAGCTTCAGGATACGATATGCCTCCCTCAACCCTCTCGGCCTATCCTCCCAGAAGAAGATGGAGCCGCGGCTGACGACCAGATCGGCCGAGCCTTCCGCAAAGGGCAACTGTTCCGCCCTGGCCAGTATGACGGTTATCCGGCCCGACAGATTCGCCTCATGTGCGTTGCGTAGCGCTCTCCTCAGGGCATTCCCATCGATATCCACCATGTAGATGTAAAGCTCCGTCAGCTTGGCGAGTTCCAATCCCAGTTTGCCGTCCCCTGAGCCGATCTCGACGCATATGCCCCTTTCTATCCGGTAATCCTCGATGATCTGTCGGGCAAGCAGCCGGTAAACCTTCTCCAAAATTCCCCCCTTTTCAGGGTTTTCCTGAAGTCGCTAAAGCGCGTCCGAGAAGCTCCTCAGCTTTATCCGTCCTCCATTGTCTCTGCAAGTTATATCTCCTGTGAGGTTTAAATTTCACCGTGACCTCCTCGATCGATCTGCCTAAGATATCGATCCTTTCCAGATCGGCTATGCCGAGTCCAAGGCTGTTGGCGTAGTAAAGATAGCCCATCTCCTTCCCCATTGATCTCCCTTCCCTCCTCCGTTTATCTATGGCGTATGGCGCTATCGGTGGGGGAGATAGCTCCCCGCTTACATGCCTTCACGCATTTGTAGCAGTTCTTGCATTTGAAGGGATATAACACCTTCACGCTTTTGCCCCCTTCGTCGAACCAGAGGACCTGATTCGGGCAGGCCATTATGCACTCGCCACATCCATCGCATTTCCCCTTGTCTATCTTCACCATCCTCGCTCACCTCTCTGTGTCACGCGGGCATTCGAGTCACCACGACGTGGAGATAGTTCGTCTCATGTATCCTGCCGGTCCTATAGCTTCTTGATTCGATCGAGATCCGAATCCTCCACGGCGGCGTAATGGAACAGGACAACTCCCTGCGCCCCTGCCTCCAAAACCCCCTCGATCTGCTCGATCAGCGCCTCCGTGGGGAGATATGAGGCTGAGCTGGATTTGCCGAGACCCTCCCAGACCGGAACCGATTCCCCGACGAGGGCGATGTGGCATTTCGTCTTGGATACGGCCACCTTGGTGCTGTTGGTGTAATTCATGGGGAAGAGATAATCCACCAGCCCCTCTTCAGCCCATCTCACCCAGTCCTGGCCGACGCCTATCAGGCATGAGGGATACTCCGAGAAGACGGCCGCCGATAGCTCCTTGCCGCGTTTTTTCGTTATCTCCCGGATGCTTCTTACGAACCGGGTGATCGGCTCGGCGCGCCATTCCAGAAACCTCTCCCATTCCTCGTCCTTGGGCGTCAGCTCCGTCAGCTCCTTGCCCGTCAGCTTTCTGAAATCATCCCTGCAGACCTGACAGAAACACATCTGCGAGCCGGCATGGCGGATGTAATCCAGGTGAACGCCCGCCACGTCGTATCCCTCCAATATCTCCTCGTAGAGGGAGAGCTCATATCTCTGCACCTCCTCCCTCCTGGGACACGCCCATCCCAGGGGTTTTCCCTCTCTATCCCTGGCGGCCAGATCGGGGTTCTCCCGCAGCAGCCTTGACCTATCGCCCTCCGGGAAGACACACATCCAGGGATGCACCTTCAGCCCCGCCTTGGACGCCTCCTCGGCGAGGACGTCCAGCGGGTCCCAATCTTTGAAGCTGGGATGTATGTCCCCTATACGGCTGTGGTAGGAGAGGGCGCCATCCGTGTCCTTCACACAGGGGATGATCAGATCAAACCCCGCGTCCTTCAACCTTTTAACCATTCCTGAGACGGACTGAGGTCCCTCGGCGAAGTCCCTCGTCGGATGGGACCAGACCGCCTTTCCGATCTTTTCCACCGTCAACCCTCCTTTTCTTCGCCTTAAGCAGCCTCACGTATTTGAAGAAGATATGCTCCTCAAACTCGCCGAACCCGTTATCGGCCAGAATCCCCCTCCAATCCCTCCTGAGGAAATCGAAGGCGTAGGGGCATTCCACGAGCTTGAACGGGATCCTCAGGTAAAGGGGCATCTCCCTTAGGTTGAACTCGTTGTAATCCAGTATGAATAGCGTTCCACCATCTCTCAGCATTTCGAAGGCATTTCTTATTATCTCCTCCCTGACCTCCTGAGGGAATCCATGGAGCGTGAAGGAGATGAAGGCCTTGTCGAATCCTCCCTTGAATGGCAGAGGACGGTCGATCCTCGCCTTGACGATCCTGGCGTTCGGGAAGTCAGCGCATTTTCTCAGAAACTGCGAGATCATCTCATCGGAGATATCCACCCCGATCAGTTCGCCTTCGGACGAGAGGTATCCCATCATCAGGCAGGCGTTTCTGCCCGTCCCGGCGCCGAGGTCGAGTATCCTATCCTTCGGCTCGATCCCCATCAGCCCTATCACCCTCCTGATGAACGGGGGATATCCTCCGAGGGTAACGATATCCAACATCAGATCGTAATGATAGGCCATGAACCCGTGAAGTTCAACTTTCGATTTGGGATAGTATCGCGCCTCGCTGTTATTCCCCTTCATAGATCTAGCCTTTTAGCGGCGAAGATATACTCCGGCTTGTCTATCTCCTCCTTCAAGCTCAGGTCCTCCAGTGAGACGCCGTATACCTGGAACCCCAAACTCTCAAGGTAGCTCACGATATCCTGAACGGATTGTCCTAACCGTTCGAGAAAACCGTGGTGAACCTCGCAGAATATCTTAACGTCGTTATTCTGGAGGGTTTTCTCAGCCCCTCTTAAAACCAGCAGTTCGCTCCCCTCACAATCCATGTTTATCAGATCCACCCTTTCGAGCCTCTCCTCATCGGCGAATCTGTCCAATGAGATGGTTTTAACTCTCCTCCTTTGTGCCCCCTCCTCGGGAATGATAGTGCTCCCGTAGAAATCCACCTCACCGACCTTATCGCTCACCGCCATCTGGATGAGTTTGACGTTTTTCAACCCGTTGATGGCCAGGTTTCTCTTCAGTGCCTCGATATTTCCGGGGTTAGGCTCGAAGGCATATACCTTCCCTTCCTCCCCGATCTCCTTCGCCATCGTTACGGTCGTAACGCCCACGTTTCCCCCGATGTCCATACCCACCATCCCTTTCCTCGTTATCAACCTCAGGAACTCCACCTCTCCTCTCACGTGCGAGCTGCTATCGAGATAGGATTTGAAGGCGGGGGAGTTATAGATGAAGTATCTCATCTCGGTTTCTCCTTTAGCTTTTTCAATCTCCCCCCATATATATGTTTTTGATGAGCCAGATCACGGGGTTTGGCGCCAGCCTGGAAGAGGGTAAAGTTCTCTGAACGCCTCCTCTGCCGCCAAAGCTATCAGCTCGGCACCGGCATCGGGGGAAACTCCGGTTGGGCCGAGCATCTTAAAGTCGTCAAATTCAGCGCCGTCAACCGACATCTTATAGCAAGGTTGATGACATCTCCTCCACAACCTCATATCCGAGGAGAACGGCCAGATCCTTAAACCTCTCCCTGTGATCGCCGTAGATGATGTTCCTATGCACCCCGAAGGTGACGGTATCGTATTTCCTCTCGAACGCCTCGGTGTCGGTCTTCATGACGAGTTTAGTCCTACAGAGTATGTCGTCGAAATCGGTGTAAAGCCCTCCACCCGGGACGCTTACGCCTGTGCTTAAGGCGATCTTTCTCTCATAAAGGCTGAGCTTCACCGCCGTGACGGCTTCATCTGTGGGAAGCCTCACCTGGACGACAGCGCTGAGGGTCGGTCCGGCCTCGGGGTAGTCCTCGGGCAATCTCCTGTTCCACCTCTGCAGAGCGTGGCTCCTTATGATGTAAGGCACCCTGTCGTCACCGTGGGGATTTATCGGGCACTGACAGTGGGCGAAGGTCACAGTATCGTTGACCCTATCTATCCCTATAACATCCCCGACGAAGCTCGGCCTGCCAGTGATGTAGATGCCGAACATCTCAGTGATGGCGCTATTGACAAGGCCCTCACAGACCCCTACCCTGAGCTGCTTGTTCAGCTCGGTGTTCGCAAGGCACGGGGTAACCTCTATCTTTCCCCTCACCCAGGGGACGAGGCTCCTTATGGCTATCCCAGTTGCCTCATACCTGTCCATGAGCCTCTCCATCCCTAAATACATCCTAGCCGCCTTCAGCACCTCCTCCCTATTCGTCTCCTTCACCTCTTCGGCCTCTTCCATCCACATATCTGCGATCTCCCCGGCCTTATCCTCGTTTATCCCGCTTATCTCCTCGTTTAACTCGGTTAGGCTTGCGTGAACCACCTCCAGGCCTATCTCCCTCAGGCTTTCCGAATAGACGTCGTTGTAATCCTCGGGGAGGGGGGAGTGGAAGTCCATCCCCAGTATGTCGTAGCTTCCCAGTATCTCCGGCTCCTGAACCACCAGCAGTTTTGACCCCTTCACCTTCCTCAGAGCGGATATCAGCCTGATCTTATCGAGGAGGTCGTTGAACCTCGATGCGGAGGCGGTGGTGAAGATGTCGTAGTCGGAGAGACAGGCTGTCAGCACCTTTTCGCCCTTATAGAAGCTGAGGATTCCCTTCTCCCAATCACCAATGCCGAAGAGCGACCTCACGATTATAACGGGCAATCCGAAGGAGGTGAGCTCGCGGTCCAAGTAGCCGCCGAACACCAGTATTCCGTCTATCTCCTCCCTCATCCTCCTTATGTTCCGATACGTCTCCTCCCTTCCCTCTGTGGCCATGATGCCTGAAAGCTCGTCCAGGCCGATAAAATCCACATCGTTCAGCTCCTCCCCCAGTCTCCTCAGAAGTTCGCTTTTCTTGGGAGAGTAAGCGGGGAGGAAGATGGTGTATATCTTGGCCTTCATTCCTGACCACCTCATATCAGCTCTAGTTCTATGCCGAGCATCTCCGCCAGGTTTCTCAGTTTTTGGACGTAGTCGCCGGACACAACCGTGAAGTGGGCGCCGTAGTCCGTATATGCCCGGCGGAGGAACTCAGACTCACCAAAACCGCCCAGCGAGCGAGATTCTTCATCATTTCCTATCCTCTCTTCCCTTAAGCGTTAAAGCATAACGCTCTGAATCCCTAGAACCTCATTCGCCTTCCCTATCATCTCCCTGTGGTCGCCGTAGACCACTATCCAGTGTCTCCCCTGGTAGCTCTCCGCTATCTCCTTGGCATCGTTCACCCTGATGATCACCTGAGAGCGGCAGGTTGAGAAAAGCGTGTTCTCCTCTATCTCACCGGATATGATCAACATCTTGTCCAATGAATCGTGGGAGATCCCCGTGATGGTTACCCTCTCTCCCGCCTCCTTAAAGACCTGGGGGGCGACCCCCAGGTTGCTCTCAAAGTGAGTTCGGAGATCGAATTCATCCCTCCTTATATCCCCATATCGATGTAGCGTGGGGGAGGTACAGTGGGAGACGAGAAGGCGGTTATCGGCCGGGAACAGATATGGGTTGACCATGAATCCGGGGGAGTTCGAGGCGTATACGGTTATGAGCATATCCACTAGGGTGGTGGTATCGGCCTCACAGGCGGCGGGGATACCCTCATCGTTCAGCAGCGAGAGAGCATAGCATGGCGTCACATTCAGCCTGCGCAATATGATGGAGGCGAGGCAGTTGATGGTGAGGGCGTTCGCCTCTTCCCCCTCCAGGATGGATCTGAGGATCAGATACATCTTCTTCGCCTCGCCCAGCGCCTCATCATCGAGCCCATAGATGTTCCTCGCCCTCCCCTTTATATCGCTGATATCGATTTCACCCCTCCATCCGTTCCACAGATTTATAAAGCTCTCCGAGCTCATTTGGAGCCATGTCAGGCCGAATTTCTCCTGGGCCAACCTGACCATAGCGTAACCCCACTCGGGGGAGTGAAAAGGTTCATACATGGGCTCCCCGATGCAGACCGCTCGGGTGTGCCTGAGCTTATAATCCACCTCGATCGCCCGCAGGAGCAGGGAGAGATCGTCCCAGTTCCGCGATAGGAAGAACTTCGATCTTAAGCCGAGCCTTTCGTCTATCTCACGGGCGTCTCTGATGAAGTAGGGATAATACACGTTCCCGTAGGAGAAAACCTCCGCGAGAGGAAGCGTAGCTATCACAAGCGGCTTGTTATGGGAATAGAGGGCATGCAACCACCTGTCATGTATGCTTTGGAACGGGAAAACGACGTAGGCATCGGCCTTGATCGGCTCGATGAGCTGATGCTCCCCCGTCACCTCCATCAGATCGAAATCGACATCTTTAGGCAGCGCTCCTATGAAGCCCTCCCTTATCTCCTCTTTAACCGATTCCGGTATGGGTGTGGGCTTAAAGGAGGGATTCCCCCTGTCGATGGAGTCAGGTGATGTCCCATGAGATCCCAAGATTAAACCGACGACCCTCATCCTGTCCATATCTCTTTCTCCTTATCGGTCGTCCTCCACGACCTCATATCCCATCAGAGTGGCGAGATCCTTGAATCTTTCCCTGTGATCCCCGTAGAAGGCCACCCTGTGGTTGCCGAACGTCTTCCAGTCGAGGTTCCCGAGCAGGGCCTTCGTGTCCGTCCTGATGGCCAGCTTCGTCCTGCAGAGGATGTCATCCCAATAGGGGAACAGCTCCTCGCCCGAGACGGTCTCCCCGGTGAAGAGGGTCATCTTTTTATCGTGCACGCTTATCTTGGCGACGGTGACGGTCTCGCCTATGGGCAGGTTCACCTGGACGCATGCGCCCCCCTTGTTCTCCTCCCACAGGGGCAGGTTTCTTATGATGTAGGGGACCTTCCTATCGTCGCCCCAGGGATTGAAGGGGCACTCGCAGTGGCCGATGATGGCTATCTCGGTGAAGGTGTCCAAGAGGTAGTCGCCGTTGAAGCCGGTGCTCCCCGTCAGAAAGAGGCCGAGCTGCTGTGTGATCAGCGAGTCTATCAGGGTCTCAGATGTGGCGACCACGCCGTCCGTGTAAAACTGTGAGGCGGGCAGACCCTGGGACGGAATGGGGCCTTCCCTGTAATACTGGAAGACCGTGTAGCCTTCGGTGGTTATCGCCTGGCAGTTATGCTCCTCCATCAGCTCCTTCATGGCGAGATAGAGCTTTGCGGATTTCACCACCTCCTCCCTGTTGGTTCCCCTCATCCCCGCCGCCTCATCTATCCACCTCTCGGCGACCTTCTCGGCCTCCTCCTCGTCAGCCCTGTTCATCCTATCCACCATCTCCCGCTGCGGTATCGCCACCAGCTCCGTCCCGAGCGTCTCCCTCAGGTTACGCAGGTATCTCTCCTCATATCCCTTTCTGTCCCCCCCAACCTGAAGTCCTGTGGGCTCATATTCGCCGAGGACGGGCCTGTCCGTAACCACCAGCACCCTCAGCCCTTTCATCCTCGCTATGGCGTCGATCAGCTTGATCTTTCCAGCTATGTCGTCCAGCCTGGATGAGAAAAGGGATTCGTCCCTATCGGGTATCACGGACAGGACGGATGTCAGAACCCTCCCGCCCTTATAGGCGTGGAAGGGATACATCCACTGTCCCCAGAGGGGGTAGACGGCCACCGTGGGCAGATCGAGTGATATCAGCTCATCGGGCGGAGATCCGAAGAAGAGCACCCCGTCGAGGTTTTCCCTCTGCTCCCTCACCTTCGCTATGGCATCCCCCGCCCTTACGGGGGCGGTTTCGCCGAGAAACTCCACGCCCTCACATCTGGCCTTCAATCCGGCCAGTATCCTCTCGTTCGAGACTATCTCCACCTCAGGGTGATAGAGGGGGAAGATCCGACACTCACCCTGAAGGCCGGACGATGTGAAGATCGTATATATTCTAGCCATAATCGTTTCCCTCCCCAGCTAAAAGCTGAAAGCTGTAATTATGATCGGTCCTCCTCTATAACCTTAAACCCTATCAGCGTGGCGATCTTTTTGACCTTATCCCTCAGATCGCCAAAGGTCGCCGCCCTGTGGATCCCGTATCTTCCCGGACAGAAGCGGCTTTGGACCTTTTCGGCCTCGACTTTGACGACCAGTTTCGTCCTGCACATCAGCTCGTCAAATCCCCTGTAGAGGGATCGTCCGTCGACGCTTACGCCGGTATGCAGGAGTATCCTCCTGTTGAGGACATCCAGCTTCCACACCGTGACGGGCTCGCCTACGGGCAGATCCACCTGCACCCCGGTTCCTGAGCCCGGTTTCCCCGTTCCCCTCACGGGGCTCTGAGCGTGTGACCAGATGGTGTAGGGGACCCTATCGTTGCCATGGGGGTTGATCGGGGCGCCGCAGTGGAGGATGATATCCACCCCGTTGAAGGTGTCCACCATGAGGTCGCCGAGCATGCTCGGCCTGCCGGTGGCATAAAGTCCCAGCAGATGGGTTGCCGCTATGTTGGGATAATCCTGGCATACCCCCACCAGCCCTCTCTTCTGAAACTCCATGATGCCTATGCCCGGCCAGGCCATATCCTCCACCTTACCGCTGCCTGTGAGCGATCTCATGTGAGTTGATATTGCCACGGCGCCGTATCTCCTCCTTAACATCTCAAACGCCAGATACATCTTCGCCGCCTTCACCACCTCCTCCTCGGTGGTATCCTTCACCTCCTTCGCCTCGCCGATCCACATTTTGGCTATTCCCTCGGCGTCCCTTTCATCGACCTCCTTCACGGCATCGTAGAACTCCGCCGGCTCCACCCTTATGAGCTTCACGCCCAGCGACTCCCTCAGCGCCTCGGTGTAGGCCTCGTTGTATCCCTCGGGGAGCTGATCGTGTATATCGCCCTGATAATCCACAGCGTGAAAATGCTTATAGGGTGAGATGGAGATCATCGTAGATCTCCTCATCCTGCTGAGAACCCTGATCAGATCTATCTTATCCACGAGATCGTCGAACATGGCGGAGGAGATGGAGGGAGATGTCGTGCCTATCCTGTCCAGGGTGGCCGTCAGGACTCTGCCCCTCTCGATGAAGAGCTCATAGGGGATGTTCATGAATTCGAACAGATTATAAACGACTATGGTGGGCAATCCGGTGAAGATAAGCCTGTATTCCCTTGTGACCCCGATGATGAGCACACCGTCTAGCTCCCCCCTCAGATCCTCAAGCTCGTTGAGGGCGGATTGTACGTCAAATCCCTTGGTCAGATCCCTCGATATGAAATCCACCCCTCCGCATCTCTCCTCCAACCTGCGGAGGAGCTGATCGTTTGAGATGAGCCTCTCAGGCGGCCCACCCGCCCCTCCGTATCCCCGGGAGGCGAATATCGTGTATATCCTGGCCTTTTCGTTCATGATGGAACTCCTCCTCCCATCGGTTTTCCCCTCCATGCCGGAGGGCCTTTCGTCTTTATCTACCTCGGCTTTCTGGCCTATGCGAACATGAAGTGCTCGTCGGGCACCTCCTCCACGCTGACCTCCTCAAAGCCGGAATCGGTCAGCATCTCTCTCACCTGTTCGGGCGAGTAGAACCTCTCGCCCCATAATTTCTCGCCCTCGTGTCCTTTGGCGAAACGGTTACAGCTCCTCCCTCAGAGCTTGGGAGAGCTCGAAGGTTAACCGCAGCGCCCTGGCGGCGAGATCCTCCGTGAGCGAACCGGCCCCACAACTGGGGGTGATGAGGGACTGCCTTTTGATCAGATCGGTATCCAGGCCGATCCTTTCGAGCCTGCTGATCTGCCCCTCGAGCTTGGCGATGAGCGACTCCAGCGTTTCAACCTCCAGCATATCAGGTTGGAGGCTGGGCACGATAGAAACATTCCAGGAAAAGCTCCAGTATCTTCTCGGGATGTTCGTTGATGTATCTCTCGGACGCCCCTATGCCATCCAGGACGATTATCTTCTTGTGTAAAACCCCGGGAAGTTCGCGTTCGCGTCGGCTTTGTCCCAGCCGAAATATCTCTGATAGACCGTCTTCCAGTTCTCGAGCCATCCGGGGTGAACCAGAGGATCTTATCGGCCTCGCCGCCGCTTATCCTCTCCCTCTCCTCGATACCTGCTAGCATGTCATAGCCGTAATCTCCCTGCACCCTTCTGATCCCCTCGCCCTGGGATTCGATTATCGAGTCCACCCTCTTGGTCGGTTCGTCGACGTTGACATAGCATTTCCTGCCGTATACCACGATGATCTTGTGGGGAGGACAGAGCTCCTTATCCCTCTTCAATCTCCTTATGAGTTGTCTTTCGAGCTCATCGGGTTTGGCGTGCAGACCCGGCGGGGTGAACATGATCTTGAATGGGTTCAGGAACCCCGTTCCCATCAGATACCTCAGCTCCGGGTACAACATACCGCAGGAGATGATGCACCGATCCTCGAAGGATTTCCGATCACCCATGGTTTTTTCTCCCCTTTCTGAGAGGATAATCCTTCTCACCAGCTCGTATCGGCACATCGAGCCAATTCTCGGGTGGGACGAAGGGGCAGGTATACATCTCGCTATAGGCGCACCAGGGGTTATATGCCTTGTTGAAATCGAGGATCCACTTCCCGTCGGAAGTCCTGTCCCTTCGGGGATCGAGGTCGATATATCGCCCTGCGCCGTATGTCTCCTTGCCGGAGGTGGCGTCCCTAAAGGGGATGAACAAAGTCTCCTCCTCAGAATCCCCCTTATAGGCCTGGAGCCTTACCTCCCTATCTTCGACTCTGAACCTGAACTCGCCCCATCTGATGAACTCCTTCTCCTCTCCGCCGGTATAGGCCATCTTTATCCTCTCCTTCTCTCTATGCTCGTGAAGCTCAAGCTCAAACCTGTAATTCGGATCGGGTGGAAAGTAGTCGAGGCCTTTGAACTTAGCTCTATCCTCAAGGGGTATAGGCGATTGCCAGTGTTCGGCGAAGAACCAATCCTTCCCCTCACGTTCCCTCTCGATCTCCTTCCTCCACTCGGAGATATCCATCGGGTCTCACCCCTTTCTCGATCAGAATGGTGCCCTCCATCAGATCTATGCTCTTTATCCTATCCTGAAACAGCTTTTCCTCGCCCAGGAGGGTGGTCATCAACACGCCCTCCCCTTTAAACTCGATCTGTATCACGTCGGATAGGACCTCCTCCCTCTGATCGCCGTCCTCCAGATAAACGGTGGCTAGACACATGGTAACCTCCCAAAGCCTTTCCCTCAAAGCGAGGGATTGATCTCATATTCGATGATTCCGGAGGAGAGGGTGCGATGTAGAGAGGGGCTTATCATGCCGAGGGCCTTGAACTCGGCTATGGCCTGATCTATATCGACCTCCAACCCCAGCTCGGTGATTACCCGGCGAAAGGTATGTGGCGTCACCTTGCCGTTTCGAGCCCTATCCTTCAGGCCCTGGAAGAGCTTCAATTTGTCGCCCTCTCTCTTATCCTCTCCCTCCCTGAGACAACTGAGGATGGCCTCCTCCGGTTCCCAACGGCCGGTCTCGGAGGCATGTTTGATGAGCTTAGCGATCACACCGGGCATCCTATAGCGCTCATCGGTTACCTTCCAGCATTATTACGTCCAATATCCCCTCCATATCCCTCGCCGCCTTATCGCCGCGCGGCGGTCGGCCCTCCAGCGAGGAGAGGAAGATATCCGGATCGTGGCTGATAGCGCCGATCACGTTCACGCCTTTCGCCCTGAGCCCATCAGTCAATCTCAGCTTGAGCTCCTGGGATTGGATTTTGTTCAGGACGGCCCATACGTTTTTCAGTCCGACCTCAGAGGCGAGGGCGTTTATCTTCTCGGCCAGCTCCAGCGAGTCGAAAGAGGGTTCGACGACGATCAGAACGCCATCCACGCTCGTCTCAACGCCTCTGCCGAAGTGCTCCACGCCGGCCTCCATATCGATCACGGCTATCTCATCCTTCTCCAGGCGTAATCTCTTCAGGAATTCGCGGCTCAGGGCACCCATCGGGCAGGCACAGCCCTCGAGGGATTGGAGGATCTTACCTATACAGACCAATCTGATCCCGTCTCTCTCCTCCACGTATTGAGGCGGAAGCTCCGCCGTTCGGATCTCCTGTCGGGTCAGGATGCTCTGGGAATCGGAGCCCCGTGAGAAGGTTTTAAACACGTTCTTCTTCCCGCCGACGAGCTCCAGGAGCGGATTCGGCCTCCTCTCAAAGCCGAGCATCCTGTAAAGCCCCGGATTCGACTCGTCCGAGTCGACGACCAGCACCTCATATCCTCTCTCGCGCAGCCCCCTTGCCATGAGGACTACGACGGTGCTTTTGCCGCTTCCTCCCTTCCCGCAGACGGAGATCTTCATCTCAGCTTCCTCCTCGCCCGACGCCGGACAGTTTTCTCATATAAAACCTTCCACCCTCATACTCCAGCTCCACCAGCTTTCCTCCCTCCACCAGTTCCCTCACGACATCCCATCCGGCGTGAGCCTTTCTCAGAAGCTCGTTCACGCCCTCCTCCCTCATCGGATGAACCGCCGTGATGCTCAGGAGATCCTCCCTGATATCCCCCGTAAACGCGAAGGCGTTTCCCTCATAGCCGATGAGATATTCGACCTTCAGGCCCCTATCGCTGAAGATCTGATAGGCCATGTTTATGGATTCTTCCTCCGGGGGTTCGACCCATCCCTCTGCGGGCGGCCTTATGGGGATGGATATGTAGCTTATATCCGGCGATATCGACGAGAGGCGATCGGCTATCCTTTCGATCTCATCCTCTCCGTCGTTCAAGCCTCGGACCATCATCGTCTCGGTCGCTAACACCCCTTCGAACTCCTCCGAGAACGTCCTCATCCCCTCCGATATCGCTTCCAGCTTCAAAGCGCCGTACGGCCTATTGATCCTACGCCACACCCCCTCGGTTGCAGCGTCCACCTTGAGCGAAACCCAGTCAGCCTTGGAGAGATCCTCCCTCACATCGGGATCCCATATGAGCGAGGCGTTGGTGATAACGGCGACCTTCACGCCGATGGGTTTAAGGAGATCGATCTCACGGCCCAGGTTGATGTCCAACGTGGGCTCTCCGTCGGGAACAAACGTCAGATAGTCCACACGCTCCCCGCCTTCCCGCAGCTCCTTCACCCTCGTCTCGACCTCCTCGGCGATTCCCTCAGGATCGTAGAATCGCTCCCTCCTTATCTGCATCCTCGCCGTTCTGCCGATCTGACAATACACGCAGGAGTAGGAGCAGATCTTCGGAGGTATGTTATTTATCCCTAAGCTCTGCCCCAGCCGTCTCGATGGAACCGGCCCGAACACCATAGCGTTTCCCTCCCTTTACCGTTAATTCCTCACGGGACTAATGACCGAGGATGGCTGTTATTCAGGGCAGCTCGATAACCAAGCCGACATGAGCATCTATGTAATCGGCGTTATACTCCTGTCTGAAAAGCTCCCTCGCCCTGTTCCCGGAGCAATGGCAGGGCGCGACCTTTCGCACTCCGAGTCCTCTGAAGCTGGAGATGATGTATCTGAGCTCCCTGTCGTTTGCCCCTCCCAGGTGGAATCCTCCCATCACGAGGTAGACCTCCCCGCCGATCCTCTCCTTTGCCCGTTGAACGATGCTCACCACGCCCGGATGGGCGCATCCGGTTATCACGGCGAGCCCCGCCTTCAGTCGGATCACCAGGGATTGTTCCTTTATCCACGTGCCCATCTCGCCCGTCGAGAACAGGTTTGGCCTTATCTCCACGGGATCGGGGCCGACTTCTCTCACTATCGCCCCCGCCTGGGATATGGATCTTTTGAAACTGGGCGGGAACGATCCCGGCAGCCACACCTCGACGTTCGGATTGACCTCAAGGAACCCGCCGAGCCCTCCCGTGTGATCGCCGTGAGCGTGTGAGAGCAGGACGATCCCGATCGATCTCGGATCGACCCTCAGCTCCCGCATGTTATGCTCAAGGGTTCTCCAATCGCCGCCCGTGTCGAAGAGCAGGTTCATCCCCTTCATCTGAACCAAGCAGCTAAATCCCCAGGCGGACCTCAGATTCGGATCGCCGGGGTTGTTGTCATACAGTATCGTCAATTTCACACCCTCCGCAGGTTCCGTCTTTTTTGGGATTTCTTCCTCGGTCTCCTCCTCGATACATCCCGCCAGGACGAGCGGGATAAGCAGGAGAAGACAGAGCCGGATGGATATCGACAAGGTGAGATTTCACCTCCCTATCTTCCGGGCGGATATCACGACGAACCCTCCCCTGCCGTAGCCCATCTCAACCCTTTCAACCTCCTCCAGCTCATGGGGAAAGCGGAAGATGGTCTGGAGGAGGGAGAAGTCATCGAATCCGGACTCCCCGAGCAGGTTCACCACCTCATCGACTGAGAAAAACCTGGCCTCCTCGTAGAACTTGCTCTTCTTGGCCTGATAAGCCCTGCCCAGGAAGCTATCCCTATCGATTATGGCGACGATGATCCTCCCTCCATCCCTCAAAACCCTTCTCGTCTCGCGTATCACCCTTTCGGGATCTCTGACGAAGCAGATGGTGATGGCGATAAGCGCATAGTCGAACTCATCATCTTTGAAGGGCATCTCCTCGCCCCTTGCAACTATTACCCTTACACCTCGATCTTCGGCGAGCTTTGCCATCCTGAACGAGGGATCTATGCCGTAGGGGATTCCCAGGCGAGATGCGAACCTACCCGTGCCCACGCCGACCTCCAAGCCCCTGCCCTCCTCTTCAGGCAGCGCGATTTTAACGGCCTCCAGTTCGGACAGATACGCGAGCCTGTTCCTCTCATACCAGAGATCATACTCCCTGTAGTATTCGTCGAAGATGCCGGACAAATCCTAACCCTCCATACGCTCTATGCCTTACGCAATACGCTTTACGCACTCTCTTTTTTCCCTGTCTCCTGTTTCCTGTCTCCCGTCTCCTTGTCGCCAACCTACATCGGCGTAACCTCCACCTTGAGCAGTTGACAGAGGTCCTTCAGCTCCCTGGCGTGATCGCCGTAGAAGAGAAGCTGATGGAATCCCTTGGTGTCCCTGACGTCCTCGATCCCCTTCATCCTCACCTCAACGGACGTTCTGCAACCGCCAGCCGGGGGCGTATCCACGTTCCCGATAACCGTTCCCGAGCCGACGATCATCCTCTTCGGTCCCTGGAACTTGGCCAGCGTTATCTCCTCTCCTACCCTCCAGAGCACCTGCATCGAGACGCCGATGTTCGATTCCGAGTGGCTTCTCAGGATGAAGGGTTCGGGTTTCGTCCCATATCCGTCGAGCCTCGTCGGGCTGGTGCAGTGGGCGGCCACGAGGATGTTCCTCACGGTTTCGGGGACGGGATCGTTCATGAAGGATGGTTTTCCGAAGGCATGTTTCAGCAGGATCATGGTCAATATGGCGTCCATGTCCGCCTCACACGCCGCCGGAGTCCCCTCGTCGTTGAGCTTCGAGAAGGCCATGCACGGTGTCGTGTCGATGAGCCTTGAGCCGACAAGCCCGAGACAGTCCATCGTTATCGCCGTCGCCTCATATTCGTCCAGCAGCCTCCTACAGGTCACATACATCCTGGCCGCTTTTATGAGATCTTCGGAGGTGGGCTCAACCATCTTCAAAGCGTTGTCCGTATACCACCGCGCTATCTCCTTCACCTCGTCCGTCTCGCCGACCTTCTCGTACGTTTCGACGACCCTCCCCCTTCCGACCGTCCTGACTTTGATGCCGAGGTTTTCGACGACCGAATCCACGGGTTCCATTCCATCACCTCTGAGAACGAGGACCCTCTCTTCGGCGAGTTTCCCCTTCGTATCGATCATCCTCAATCCCGTCCTCACCTGCTGGAAGTCGAGCGAGGAGATGAAGTATACGCCCTCTTGACGCGATCTGGCCGAGACGTGCCCGGTGAAGACCGTCCCTATGGAGGCGAAGATCACGGTGGGGAGACCGGCCTTGGTGATCTCATCCACGAGGTTCCACATCCCCATCGAAAGCGGTATGAGGAGCAGTCCGTCGGGAGGGTTGGATTTGATCCCCTTCAGGAACCTCTCCGTCCCCTCGGCATCGTATATCGTGTCGGCGAACTCCACATCCACCCCCACCTCGCGGCCGAGCTCGACGGCCCGCTGGGGATACTCCCTCTCGTATCTGTCAACCGGATAGGCGGCTCCCGGCCAGCCCATCCAGTACTGTCTCTGCCTCAATACGACTCCGATAACCTTAGTCGCCATAGCGACACCCCCTTAAATTTCGATAGCGTTTATTTTGAGCATCTCCGCGGCCCTATGTAGCGTCGAGCTCCAGTCGCCGTACACCATGGCGCTGTGATGGCTGGAGATGCTCCTCACATACCCCTCCGTATCCCTCATCTTGAGCCACGCTGAGAACCTGCAGTGAACCGAATCTTCAGTGCTCTCTATCCGGGCGACGGTGAAGACGATCCTATCAAGCCTCGGATCTATCCTCCCGAACGTCGCCACCCCCCTTGGGAGTTCGGCGTATGCGGTGACGCCCCTTCCGGAATTGTGGTAATCGGCCAATTTGTATTTCGTGAGGGCGGGCTTGAGGGGGATGACGTCGTGCGTGAACCTCGCCCTGTTGCATTTCAGCGACAGCTTCGTGTCCTCCAGGATCACATCCTGCGGCGGAAATCCGGGGCCGCGCTGTGGCCTGAAGAGGTAGATGTTCCCCATTATGGGGGTTTCCCCGGAGATGAAATGGAAAAGCATCATGGTCAACAGCGTGTTCAGATCCCCCTCGCATCCGGCCGGAATCCCCTCGTCCAGAAGTCTTGCGAGAGCGATACATGGTGTGACGAATCGCCGCTTGAACAGATCGGAGAGACAGTTGATCGTCAGGGCGTTGGCCCCGTTCATCGAGAGCAGCTCCTTCATGGCGTCATATAACCTCGCCACCTCTATCAGCTTCCCCTCCCAATCGTTCTCGATCCTCTCGAAATCACCCCTCCACCTTTCGATCGTCTCCTTCGCCTCCCCGTGCGGGATCGAGTCGGCGATCTGGAGGAGATGGGAGTTCGGTATCAGCTTCACGGATGGCCCGATCCTCTCCCTCACGGCCTCGAAATCCCAGCATGATCCCATCACCCCGGCCATTTCGTATCTTCCGGTCAACCCGGCGGGCTCGCCGAAGTAGAGTATGGCGCTTCCGCGCATCAACGAGACCGCCCTCAACGCCCTGATAGTCTCCCTCGCCTCCTGGGGCGTGACGAAGTCGTAGACCTCAGCCCCTTTGCTTCTCAGGAAGGAAACCCTGTCCCTCGTCCATGCCCCGTAATACCCTCCGGCGGACCAGAGGAGTATGGGTTTCCCAATTCGGGCCAGCCTCTCCCCCCAAACGGGCAGGTTCAGGGCGAGAAGGGCATCGGCCTCCGGGGATATGATATCATCCAACCTTGCGGCTGAGGCGCTATTGGAGACGACGGCCACGGACAGGAGGGAGACCATGTCTCCCAGGACCGATCGGAGATCAGCGGCTATCCCGTCGAGGGCTTTTTGGGCATCGCCACCCCCGAAATAAACAGGTTGAACCCTCAGGGGTTTCATGTCAATACCTCCCGAATTCTCTGACGGTCTCATACATGGCCATTATGTTCTCGGGCGGGACATCCGCCTGGATGTTGTGAACCTGTGTGAACACAAATCCGCCGCCGGGCGCGAGGTCCGATATTCTGCGCCTGACCTCCTCCCTCACCTCCTCCGGGGTGCCGAAGGGGAGCACCTTCTGCGTGTCACATCCTCCTCCCCAGAAGGTGATATACCTGCCGAACTCCCTCTTCAATCTGGCCGTATCCATGTCCCTGGCGCTCACCTGAACGGGGTTGAGGATATCAACGCCCATCTCGATAAAATCGGGTATGAACTCATAGACGGAGCCGCAGGTGTGTAGGAAGAGGTAGGCGCTTGAGTGATCCTTGATATATCGGTACAGCTCCCTGTGGCGGGGCTTGACCACCTCACGATACAACTTGGGTGAAAGCTGAGGCCCATCCTGCATCCCCAGGTCATCCCCCACCTGGATAACCTGAACGTATCCCTCAACGACCGGCAGGATCTGCTCCAGCCGTCTGATATTGGCCTCAAGCAGCTCATCCAGGAGCGCTCCGGCGAATTTGGGGTCGGAGATGAGATCCACCATAAACTGATCCCACCCGCGCAGGCCCTGGGCCCACTCGTAGATTCCCCCCGCGCCGTTAAGCATCAGGGCATAATCCGTGGTCTCGTAGAGCTCCTTGACCCTCCTATGCAGATCATCCAGCCTCTCGCGGCTGAGGGGTGAGAAGAAATCCATCCCCTTTAGCTCCTCGACGCTCCTCAGATCGGCCAGCGGATGATAGACGGAGTCGAAGTAATATCCTCCGGGGGGCATCCTCGAGACGATGCGCCCCTCGTCATCCCGAAGGACCCAGGAGCCATCGGGCTCTTTTTCGGGATTGAAAAAAATCGGAACCTCACAGGGTGAGCCGTCGGGGAGGGTGCTCTCCTTCCACTCCTTGGGTTCATCTATCAGAACGGGCAGCACGTCGGCTCCGATGATCTCCAGTATCTCACGTTCGGGCTCGGCCAACTGCTGCATGAGATCATACATCCGCGTTCGACCGCCCTTGATGCCGAGGTAGGATTTCAGCCTGTTATAGGCGATCCCCATGATCCCCGTTGAGAACATCCCACCCAGATCCACGGGAACCCTGTCCGGCTCCTTGTGCCTCAGGGCGGCCAGAACCCTCTCCCTCGAGGTCATAGCCTCGCCTCCAGCTGAGATTTTACCTCAATTATACCCCCCGTTGAAAGCCGATGTCAAGTTTTCCAGATCATGAGATCATGACTTGTCAAGAATGCAAGAATGCACCATTCCCTTGACACGTAGAACGGGCTAATGTTATACTTTTTTCTAGTAGATCGACTGAATAGTCGAAAATAGACCATGAAGTCGACGAAAAAGAGGCTTGAACTGAGAAGGGAAAGGGAGAGAGAGGCCAGGAGGAAGGCGATAATCGACGCCGCTATCAGGGTCTTCGCCAGGAGGGGACACAGAGCCAGCATGGACGAGATCGCCGATGAGGCCGAGTTGGGAAAGGCCACCATCTATTACTACTTCACCAGCAAGGATCAGATATTCTGGAAGGCTCTTGAGACCTACTCGAGGGAGTTCTTCCAGAGGCTTTACGATGAGCTAAAGGACGAGATGGAACTTGTGGAGATGGTGAGGAGGTTGTTTGAGAGTTACATCGATTTCTTCCGGGACAACATCGATTTCCTCAGGATATATCTACCGGCTGAGCTGGGGCTCTTGGAGATAGGAGGAGGTTCGAAGGAGTTCGACAACGTCCATAGGGAACACAGGATGAGGCTGAGCGGTATGATCGAGATGGCGCTTAAAAAGGGGGGGATCGACATGGAGCCGGAACGGTTTATGAAGGTACTGATGTACCAGCTGATAGGATTGGGATCTGACATACTGTTGGGGGAAGATCCGAGGAGGGGGGCGGAGGCGTTCATCCAGCTGCTGGAGCTGATGGTAAGGGGTGAGCGATGAGGGGCCTGGGCAGGTTCATAGCGGGCCATCCGAAGCTGATCATCACACTCCTGTTGTCGGTGACGGTAGGCCTGGGATATTTCACCTCGAAGGTGAGGATAAGAACGGAGCTTTCAGCTTCGTTGCCCCAGACGATCCCCGCCGTGAGGTTTTACAGCAGGATGAAGGAGCTTTTCACTTCATCGGAGGTGATCTTCATCGGGATAGAGTCGAACGACCTCTTCTCAGTGAGGACGCTTGGTAAGATAGCGGACCTGACCGATGAGCTAGAGTCGATGAAAGGGGTCAAGGATGTCATATCCTTCTACACGATCAGCAAGATCATGGGCACGGAGGAAGGGATAGAGATCTTCCCGGTGATGGAGGAGCCGCCTCAGACCGAGGAGGAAGCGGAGAGGGTGAGGGAGCTCGTCGAAGGTGATGAGATGTTCACGGGTATGCTCCTCTCACAGGATATGAAGGCCGGTGCCGTCCTGGTCGTCCTCGATCCCGAACTGACAAACAGGGAGATCAGAAGGCTGTACAGGATGATCTCCGACATGTTGAGGGGGTATGAGGGGCCCGAGCGGTTCTACCTTGCCGGTAAACCCGTGGTCGAGGCGTTCGTGGCGGAACGTATAAACAGGGATATGAGATTGCTCTTCCCGATAGCCGTTGGGGTAGCGATGATCGTACTTGGGGTGAGCTTTAAAAACGTCAGGGGGGTTCTGTTACCGATATCGACCGTTATCCTCTCCGTGGTTTGGGTGACGGGCATACAGGGGCTTTTGGGAATACCGCTGGGGGTGGAGACGAGTATGATACCCATGCTCCTGGTCTCCATCGGTACCGCTTACGGAATCCATCTTATCCACCAGTTTCATGAGGAGATCAGGGAGGGATATGACAGGGGGGAGGCCGTGGAGAGGACGCTTCAAAGACGAGGCAACGCCGTACTTATAGCCGGTCTGACCACCATAGCCGGATTCCTCTCGCTGTGCCTCTCCTCGATAAAGAGCTTGAGGGCCTTCGGTTTCATAAACGGATTAGGGGTGTTCTTGGCCCTTCTGATCTCCCTTATATTCATCCCTGCCTGGCTGGTGATCCTCAGAAGGCCTCAAGGATCGCTCCGCCCATCGGAGGAGGATGAGGGGTGGTTCGGTGTTGTACTTTCCAAATTGGGGTGGTTGACGTTCCGCAGAGGTTGGATCGTCACAGCTTTATTCTCCGTCCTAACGATCGTTTTCGCAGCCTTTATACCCAGGATAAACACATCGGTCAACGAGATAGAGAATTTCTCGGAGAGGGACCCGATAAGGGTCGCCGATGAATGGATCAACGCTCACTTCGCCGGAACCACCCCCCTCAACATCGTCTTTGAGACCGAAGAGGCAGGAGGGCTTAAAGATCCGGAGGCGCTGAAGGTGATGGAGGAGGTCGAAAGGTTCATGTTGAGCCTGCCTCACATCAGAAAGGCTAGATCCCTGTGCGCGTTGATCAAAAAGCTGAACATGGCGATGCATGAGGGGAGGAAGGAGTTCTACAGGATACCGGATTCCAGGGAGCTGACCGGACAGTTGATCTTCCTCTATACGATGTCCACCGATCCGGAAGATCTCAAAGCGCTTGTCACCCCTGATTTCAAAGTGGCCAATATGACGGTCTTCTTAGACACCTCGGATACGAAGGTGCTAAGGGAGGTGTTGAGGAGGTTCGAGGAGTTCAAGAGGGGGTTGAATACGAAAGGGTTAAAAGTGGAACTCACCGGTCTTCCGAGGATCCTCATCATCTTTGAGGATCTGATAATTCGAGGTCAGATAAAAAGCGTGGCGGCTGCTTTCGGGTTGGTGTTCATCATAACCTCGATGGTGTTGAGGTCGATCGGAGCGGGACTATTGAGCCTCATACCGCTGTTTACAACCGTGGTGATGAACTTCGGGATCATGGGCCTTTTCGGCATCCATTTGACACATGCAAACGCTATAACCGCTTCCATCGCCATAGGTATCGGCATAGACTACGCCGTGCATTACATAAACAGGTATAGGATGATCCGCCATATCCCCAAATCCACCGCTACGGTAGGCAGAGCGATAATTTACAACGCTTCAGCCGTTGCCTTGGGGTTTCTGGTCTTAGCCCTTTCAAGCTTTTCGGGGATAAGGGTCTTAGGGGAGATGGTGGCCATGACCATGCTGATAAGCGCGGCAGGCGCTCTGCTCTTCCTGCCGGCGGTTATAAGCGTGGGGATCAGAAGAAAGGGGGTGGAGAAACGATGAGAGCTATGTTTGTGATTCTCACAGCCCTTTCAGTCCTGACATCTATATCCCGGACAGCCGAGGACGCCTACCAGATCATGTGGAAGGTGCATAACAGACCCAGCTGGGACGATATGAGATCCAAGGTGATCGTCACGCTCTACGGGAAAGAGGGGAGGTTAGAGAGGACCAAAGCGTTTATGAGCTATTCGAAGAGGGACCCCGAAACCGGCGAGGTGAAGATGCTTATGAGAATGCTCGAACCCAAGGACGCCGCCAGTATCAGCCTCCTCATCCATGAGCATAAAAATAGAGAGGACGACATGTGGATTTACATCCCGGCCTTGAGGAAGGTCAAAAGGATAGCCGCCAGCGGCAAGGCCGGAAGCTTTATGGGGACGGATTTCTCCAACTACGATATAGGCGGGGGGGAACTCGAGGATTGGAACTACAAACTTATAGGGGAGGAGAAGGTGAACGGTCAGGACTGTTGGAAGATCGAGGCGTCCCCCAAAAGCAGAAAGGTCGTCAGGAAATCGGGATACTCCAGGGTGATAAAATGGGTCAGAAAGGATAACTACCTCGTGGTGAGATCCGACCATTACGATAAATCCGGATCGTTCTTCAAACGTATAACCGTCCCAAAGGTCGAAAAGATCAAAGGGGTGTGGTTCGAGACCGAAATGGTGGCCGAAAACCTATCCTCAGGGCACAGATCAGTCTTTCAATTTAAAGATATAGAGGTGAACACCGGCTTGAAGGACTCCCTTTTCATCAAAAGGGCTCTTTTGAGGAGGTGAATGCGATGAGATCGATCGGATCTCTTCTCGTCCTGTTTCTTACCTCGATCTGCTTCGCCGAGATGGGAGGATACACCCGGTTCGAGGAGTACGTCCGGGTGGATAAGGAGTTCAGAGCTAGAAGGACAGCCTCAACCTTACAGCTGAAAACCGATCTGCGCGGGGAGGGAGGATCGGCCTTCGCCGCTTTGAACTTCATCTTCTTAGGTGACCGGGTTAAGATCAGACCGATAGAGTGCTACCTCGAGATCTACACAGATCATCTGGACGTTGGGTTCGGCAGGAAGATCTATTCGTTCGGAACAGCTGATTGGATCAACCCCACCGATATCCTCTCACCTAGGGATTATTCGGACATCTACCCGGATATGGAGGAAATGAAGATAGGGGTGGATTCCATTGATATGAGAGTTTATCCTACCGATAACCTATCGTTCAGGTTGATCGCCTCCCCCACCTTCACCCCTAACAGATATCCGATGAGAGGGGTGAAAGAGCGGACAAGCTCGATGGAAGTGGTGTTCGATCCCACCTTCCCTCTGCTCCCCGATATGAAGCTGATCGATACGGAGCTCCTTTTAAGGGCCCAGCTTACCGTAGCGGATATCGATCTTTCGTTATCGATGTTCAGAGGGTTCGATAGGGATCCGGATCTGACCGTCAAAACCCATCCGATCGGAGACGAGGGGGAGATGCCCTTATCTCCTGGAGATAAGCCCCACGGGGGAGGAGAAACGGTGCCGATGAGGACGTTGATCCGTCCCTGTTATAAGAAGCTTTACATGGTGGGCGGGGATATGGCTACCGTGATCGGATCGGTAGAAGTGCATTGGGAGGGAGCTTACTATAGGACGGAGGATACCAACGGATCGCTCCCGAACGTTAAAAATCCCTACTTCTACCATGTGTGTGGTTTCTCGAAGGAGATTCTCGAGAACACCACCCTGGGTCTACAGCTGGCCCAGAAGTTCATCTTCAACTTCAGGGAACCCAAGGAGTTCGGACGTGAGGAGATGATAGCTCGGAAGTTAAACGAGATGAGCTTCCAAAATCACCAAACGGAACATATAGGGACAGTCAGGGTGGCATGGGAGGGGATGAGGGAGAGTTTAAAAGCGGAGCTTATAGGCGTTTACAACTTTACCGCTGATGATTACCTGCTGTTGCCCAAGCTCTCTTATAAACCGCTCGATCCGTTCTGGATAAAGGCGGGGCTTATAATCTCAGGTGGGGAAGGAGCCTCACCTTTCTCGATGATCTCGAAACACCTGGGTGATCTGACGTTTTTGGAGGTCAGGTATTCATTCTGATTCATCACCCGGGGATGAATTACACACCCTGCTATACCCCTGTCAAAAGATATCGTTTTTCTTAACACCTCCCATCTGGGTAAGGGAACCCATTCGGGTGGAGGAGTGTTATACTGTTTCACCTAAATGGGTTCCCCACTCCCTTACTCTTTTACCCTAATCAAGTGGGTGGGATCAATTTCGGAGACCCACCCGCTTGATAAGGAGGTGTAGAGGCACAGGGCATTGCGCCCCACATTCTTATACACCCCCTCAGAAATATTTTTGACCACCCGTGTCAAGTCAAATGATAATGTTACCGAGAAAGTTTTTCAACTGCCGTCAAGCCTTACGCTTGTAACAGCAGCGTATCCTGCCGATAAGGTATAGCTGGAGATCACCTCCGCATCTGAACACAAATCATTGAAGCACTC
>JAGGXZ010000048.1 GCA_021162805.1 Candidatus Poribacteria bacterium | reverse complement strand
GCCGATTATCAGGCGTATAAGGTGACGGACGTGCTTTTGAGGTTCAACTACAGGTTCCTCTCCGCCGAGGGCAGGCCGGCCGAACACAGGGCGGAGATGGAAGCGGTCGCCGAGCTATGAGGGATGATCAGGGGAGTCTATCAACTTCTGATACGCCTCGATAGGGATGAATTGATCCGGATCGGCCGGCTTGGCACCTTCCACTTCCCAGCCGGATATTACATCTACACCGGAAGCGCTATGTCCGGAGTGGAGGGAAGGGTGTCCAGACATCTGAGATCTGACAAAAAGCTCAGATGGCATGTGGATTACCTCCTCGAGAGGGCAAAGGTTGTGGGTGTACATGAGATCTGGACGGATGAGAGGATTGAGTGTGAGCTGAACCTGCAGACCCTATCCCTATTCGGTGCTTATGTGGTGGTGCCGGGATTCGGCTCGAGCGATTGTCGATGTCCCTCTCATCTGATCTATCTGGGAGAGGAGAGATGGGGAATTTCGACTTTCTGGCCATCCCCTATCTGATAGATCTCACCATAGCGGCGAGCGCCATATTGATCAACCTGTTCGCTCAGAACTTAGGCGCGACGCCGTTTCAGCTTGGATTGTTGGGGTTTTCGTGGGGGATCGTCTATTCGTTCGCCTCCTTCATCTCGGGGAGATTGGCCGATAGAGGGCCGCGGAGGCTGTTCCTGATCTTTGGCCTGTCGATATACGGCGCCGTGATAATAGGGTACAGTTTCTCCGGATCTGTGAGGGATCTGATCATGCTTAACCTCCTGAGCGGGTTGGGGAGCGCCTTCTTCTGGCCGGTCTTTGAGACCTTCCTACATGAGGAGGCCGATCCGGGCGGGACGAACAGACGGATGGGTTTTTTCAACCTCGGATGGACGATGGGGATAATATCCGGATCGGCCGTGGGAGGATATCTGATGGCCTTCGGCCCGCGCTCCGTCTTCAGGTTCCTGGGCGGTTTGATCTTCCTGACGTTGAGCTATCTCTCGCTGAGATTGAGGGGCTGCCCAGCGAAGGTGACCTCCGTAGGAGAGGAGGACATGAGGAAAAAGGTCTCTCTGCCTGATCTGAGGGGAAGGTTGAAATTCCTCTATGTGGCCTGGATCGCCAATTTCGTCCTCTTCTTCTCCGGCGCTGCCACGTCTAACATGTTTCCCAAAGTTGCCAGAGTGGAGGGGATACCGGATGGGATCATAGGGGTTTTGCTCTCGCTGATAAACGTCGGCCAGGGGATAACCTTCTTCATCCTCTCGCGCACGTCGATCTGGCATTACAGGATGACGCCGATATTCGCCTTCGAGGGCGTCTCACTGGTGGGAATGCTCCTCCTGGGATTCGGCGGAGAGCGATCGACGTATGCGTTTGGGATGCTGTTGCAGGGGCTGGGACGTGGAATGACCTATGCATCGAGCCTGCTATATGTCCTCTCAGCCACTGAATCCAAAGGGGCAAATGCGGGCGTTCATGAGATGCTGGTCGGATCGGCCTTCACCCTTGGACCGCTTCTGGCGGGCCTTGTGGCCCAGAAGATAGCCCTGAAGGCGGCTTTCCATCTGGCCTCCATCGTGATCCTTCTGGGCTGGATCGCTCAGGCGAGCATAATCCTCAAGTTCCGAGGGGAAACCTCACGCCCTTGACTTCCCACCCGCCTTGTTATATATTATAGCATCTGTAACCGGTTACAGCTATTTCCGACATCGAGATGAAAAACAATGGTTATGGAAGGAGATTATAGTTGAACTGGTTACAGGAACAACCCCGGGGAGCTTACCGTTCAAGGCGTCATAAATCCATGGGAGGATCCACCGATGGGTATGGATAGGGTGAAAAGATGCAGGGGTGTCATAGTCCCCATGATAACTCCCTTCACCGAAGAAGGAAAGATTGACTTGGATGCCGCCGGGAGGGTGGCGGAGTATCTCGTCGAGGGAGGCACCAAGGTTTTCCTGCTGGGAACGACGGGGGAATCCGCCTCAATACCCGATTCGGAGAAGATTCCCCTTGTGAAAGCGGTGTTGGACAAGGTTGGCGATAGGAGTCCGGTCTATGCGGGCATATCCGGAAATTGTTTCGCCACGTCGGTCGATCTAGCTAACAGATACTTCGATATGGGTATTGAAGCGGTGGTAGCCCATCTGCCTCACTATTACCCCCTGACCCCAGAACATATGCTCAGATATTATGAGGCTTTAGCCGATGCGATATCTGGTCCCCTGATACTCTATAACATCCCCTCCACCACCCACATCTCCATTCCCCTTGAGGTGATCGAAAAGCTGAGCTACCATCCCAGGATAATAGGCCTTAAGGATTCGGAAGGAGATGAGGCGAGGCTTGAGAGATCGCTTGAGATGTGGCGTGATAGGGAGGATTTCTCCCATCTCGTCGGATCAAGCCCGCTTTCATTTAGAGGATTATCGCTCGGATCAAGCGGTATCGTCCCAAGCGGGGGAAATGTCGTTCCGCATATGTACAGCAGGCTTTACCAAGCGGCGGTAAGCGGCGACCTGAGAAGGGCGGAATCGCTTCAAAGAGAAACCGACGAGATAACCGGAATCTATGCTAGGGGAAGAGAATTGACCCAATCGCTGGCGGCGCTTAAAGTCATGATGAGCGAGCTCGGTCTCTGTAAACCATGGGTCCTCCCCCCCATACTCCCCTTAAGCGAGAAGGAAAGGGAGAAGATCAGGGAGGAGATGATCAGGTTCGGGCTTATTAAATTCCCCTCATACTATATTGAGCGGGGGATAATCGGCGATTCACGTTGATTTTCCCCAGGAAGCAGGAGGCAGGTTTTCCCACGCTTATGAGCTTGCTCATGCCGGTCGCCGCCCTACGCAGTACGTCTCTTTCCTCTCCTTGTCTCCTACATGACGTCCGCCCGACGTCTCATGGCCGGATTTCGTCTACTACGTCAAACTTCTGGCGAAGGCGGCAGGATGGTTGTAAAAGGGGCTCAACTTCATCTTCGATCCCACCGATAAATAACGATGGGTGATCGAGATGAAATTCCTGTTGGTAACGGTTATGATAATCATCGCCTTTGCCATAATGAGCGATAAGGGAAGGCTCATGCTGGAGGTCCTGACTTCCGTAGCGCTGTCAACCGCTCTCGCTCTGACGCTGATGAGTAGATATCAGAGCCCCCAAAAACGCGGGATGGAAAAACCTCAGGAGGAGAAGCAGAGGGCGGACGATTAACTATTTCACTTCGATAAACCTCCTCTCCCTTGAGGATTCGTATGCCGCCTCGACAACCCTCAGAGCTTTATAGCCGTCTTCCCCCGTTATAGGAGGTTGAGAGTTCTCCATTATCGCCTTCAGGAACTCCTCTATAAATCTCACTCCCCATACTCCGCCGTATCCTTCCACCCTCTCCTCCTTTATCTCTACCACGTCTCGTTCTCTACCTCGAATGATTTCAACCGTGCCTGCCCCCTCCATCTGAGGTTTCCATGAGATGATACCTTCTGTTCCCCTTACCTGGACGAAGAGATCATATCCATAGGCGGCGGAATAGCTTATATCCAGTGAGGCGACCGCACCGCTTTCAAAAACCAGCAGGGCGTGCGAATTATCCTCTATCTCCAGCCCATGTGTGAGCGAGTTGATTCTCGCTGCCACTGATCTGACCTCCTGGCCGGAGATCCACCTGAAAAGGTCTATCCAGTGGACGCCAAGGTTGTGGAGCGGTCCTCCTCCGCTTATCTCCTTCTGAACCATCCACTCGGCCCCTCCGTCCAGGTATCTTTGGGGTGGGCCGGCGATGTTTCTCCCCTCGAAAGCGACGATTTGACCGATCACTCTCCTATCGATCATCTCCTTTATCCTCATGGCTGCGGCGCAGTATCGCCACAGATACGGCGTTGTCAGTTTGACTCCTGAATTTCGAGCGGCGGATATCATGCGGAGAATTCCCTCGCTGCGATTGGACATCGGTTTTTCCACTATAACGTGTCTGCCGGACTCACAGGCCGATACTGCCGCATCGGGACACATGGCGTGGGGAAGAAGGATGATGACGAGATCCACATCGGAGTTTCGGATAAGATCCCGCCAGTCCCGATGAAGCTCCGGAATTCCGTATTTATCTCCCATCCGCCGAAGCAGCGATTCGTCCTCATCGGCGATCGCCGTCACATTGGCGTCGGACAGGTTTTCCAGAAGACGGATATATCCCTCCGAATGGAGGTGATGCAGACCTATGATGCCTACCTTAAAGACCAATCCATCCCCCTTTCCTTCAGACCTTTGAAAGCCGATCTATATCCTCGTTTGCACCGACGACGACCAGGATATCTCCCTCCCTGATTGCATAATCCGGCGTCGGCATCTCCGTGATCTCCTCGGGGCCCGATCGCTTGATCGCTATGATGTTCACCCCGTATTTGGTTCGGATCTTGAGCTCCGCTATGGT
>JAGGXZ010000047.1 GCA_021162805.1 Candidatus Poribacteria bacterium | reverse complement strand
TTTTTGCGAAGTCCTGGATGTAACGGGTGTATAAGAAATCTGTCGGAGGCTCAAGCAGCCAATATTGCCTTGCTAGAAGGGATCTCACTCAGAGGGTCTGTCAAGAATTTTGTGTAAAATCCCTGAGCCGACCCTTGACATAATTCCTGATGAATGCTATATTTATTTATGCAATCAGGACAGGTCGGGGCGTGGCGCAGTCCGGAAGCGCACTTGAATGGGGTTCAAGTGGTCGCTGGTTCAAATCCAGTCGCCCCGACCAATTTTGTATACGGGATATCCCGGTTTAATCCTCCCCAAAGGCTTGAACCCATGCAGATTCAAACGGGAAAGCTTTCAAACGGTCATCTCCTAGGAGTTATCATTGCCTTTCTTCTCGCCGTTCTCCTCTCCTTCGAGATAGGGGTCAGGGTCGGACGAATGGAGGATAGAACCAAGTCGAGCGCCGGAACGGCCATCTCACCTCCAGATCAAGTGCCAAACCTGCCTGTTCCTGCCCGTCCGACATCCACTCGTCAACGGGCGGGTCAGCAACCGGCACAACCGAAACCACGTGAGGGGATGAAGGTAACACCTCGTCTCCAACCTCCAAGTGCAAGTAAAGGTTACACGATCCAATTGGGAGCCTTTATCTCACCTGAAAGGGCCTCCAACTTGGCTGAGGAGTTAAGGGGGAAAGGATATGAGGCGAGGGTGAAGTACCGAAATAATTTTCATAGGGTTTTCGTGGGATACTTCAATACCAGGTCTGAAGCGAAACAGTTCGCCGAAAGGATGAGGGAAAATCTGGGGTTCAAGAGATATGTGCTGACAAAACCTTAAGGTATGAGGTGAAGGGGTAAAGTGAAACAGGTGAAGGTCGGTCTTATAGGATGGGGAACCATCGGGGTCGGGGTCTCCAGGATATTGCTCGAAAGGCCCGATCTGATAGAGGAGAAGGTGGGAGTGCCTATCAGACTCGTCAGGATAGCCGATCTGGATATCTCGACGCCCAGAGGTATACAGGTCGATAGATCCATGCTGACCACCGATGCCGAGGTGGTTTTAAACGATCCGGAGATAGATGTGGTCATCGAGCTTATAGGTGGCATAGAGCCGGCGAAAAGTTTCATATTGAAGGCGATCCGCGGCGGGAAGCATGTGGTGACGGCCAACAAGGCCCTGTTGGCTCAACACGCATCTGAGCTTTTCTCCGAAGCATATAAGGCGGGCGTCAACCTGTATTTCGAAGGCAGCGTCGGCGGGGGGATACCCATCATCAAATCCCTGCGTGAAGGGTTGCTGGCCAACCGGATCAGATCGATCTACGGAATCATAAACGGCACGGCGAACTACATCCTCACCAAGATGACCGAGGAAGGAAGCGATTTTCAGGAGGCCCTCGGCGAGGCCCAGCGCAACGGCTATGCCGAGGCCGATCCCACATATGATGTGGAGGGATACGATGCCGCTCATAAGATAACGATCCTCTCCTCCCTTGCCTATGGCGGAAAGGTCAAGCTGGATGACGTCTACGTCGAGGGGATCACGAAGGTTACGCCCAAGGATATACAGTATGCGGGCGAGTTGGGATATGTGATCAAGCTCCTCGCTATCTCAAAGTTCCACGACGGCAGGGCGGAGGTCAGGGTTCACCCCACGTTGCTTCCTCAAAAGAGCATGCTCGCAAGCGTCAGAGGGGTTTTCAACGGGATATATGTTGTGGGAGATGCCGTGGGGGCGACCATGTTCTACGGCCAAGGGGCCGGTAGGATGCCTACGGCGAGCGCCGTAACAGCCGATATAGTCGATATAGCCCGAAGGATCATCTCCAAAGCGCCGCCCCATATCCCCCTTTGCTGGAGACCTGATTCGCCGAAGATCGACGTGATGGATATAGAGGAGTGTGAAAGCAGATATTACGTCAGATATATCGTCGTCGACAGGGCCGGCGTGCTGGCTCAGATCTCAGGCATCCTCGGAAGACATAATATCAGCATCGCCTCCGTTATACAGAAGGAGAGCTATGACGAGGAGTCAGTTTACTTGGTGATGATGACGCACAAGGCCAGTGAGAGGGCGATGAGACAGGCGATGGAGGAGATAGATCGGCTTGACGTGGTCAGGGCGAAAAGCATGGTCATAAGGGTCGAGATGGAGGAGTAGAGATGAAGGTATGGCGAGGGGTTATAGAGGCTTACAGGGAGTTTCTGCCGGTGAGCGACTCCACCCCAGTGATCACGCTTAACGAGGGAAACACACCGCTCATAAAGGCGGGCAGGCTCAGGGAAGCTATAGGGGCGCCGATCGAGCTATACCTGAAGTATGAGGGGACGAACCCGACGGGATCTTTCAAGGATCGGGGTATGACGGTGGCCGTATCGAAGGCCGTCGAGGAGGGGGCCAAGGCGGTCATGTGCGCCTCCACGGGCAACACGTCCGCCTCAGCGGCGGCATATGCGGCGAGGGCCGGCATAACCGCCGCCGTGCTCATCCCCAAAGGCGCCATCGCCATGGGTAAGCTCGCTCAGGCGCTCATACACGGAGCTAAGGTTATCGCCATCGAGGGGAACTTCGATGACGCCCTGAGCCTTGTTCGATCCATAACCTCCAAGTACCCGATAACGCTGGTTAATTCGATCAACCCTTATAGGATCGAGGGGCAGAAGACGGGAGCCTTCGAGATATGCGATCAGCTTGGAAGGGCTCCGGATTATCACGCCATCCCCGTCGGCAACGCGGGGAACATCACCGCCTACTGGAAGGGATACAAGGAGTATAAGGCGGCGGGCGGGGTCGATTCCCTGCCGAAGATGATCGGGTTTCAGGCGGAGGGGGCGGCGCCGATAGTCAGAGGTTATCCGATAAAGAACCCACAGACGATCGCCACGGCGATCAAAATAGGAAACCCCGCAAGCTGGAAATACGCCGAGGCCGCTAGGGATGAATCGGGCGGGCTCATAGATACGGTCTCGGACGACGAGATACTTCAGGCATATAGGATGCTCGCATCGCTGGAGGGTATCTTCGTCGAGCCGGCCTCCGCCGCCTCAGTCGCGGGGGTGATCAAGCTGGCCCGGAAAGGCTTTTTCAAAAGGGGTGAGACGGTGGTATGTGTGCTTACCGGACACGGGCTGAAAGATCCCGATAGGGCCATAGCCTCCGCCGCCGAACCGATCGTGCTGCCCGCCGATGAGGAGGCCGTGGTGGAGAAACTGGAAATCTTATGATGCTATCGGAGAGGGTCAAACGGGAGATCATAGAAGTTATAAATCGGCGTCTGCCGGGCGAAAAACTGGTTATCCTGTTCGGCTCCTTCGCCAGAGGTAAAACGGACAGGATCTCCGATATAGATATAGCCGTATTCGCGGGGAGAAGATTGGAGAGCGATCTATTCGTTGATCTGCAGGAGACCCTGAATGAGGAGGTTCACACGCTCAGAGAGATAGATCTCGTCGATCTTGCCGACGTGCATAGCGACCTGATAGGAAGGGTCTTGGATGAGGGGGTTGTATGGATAAACTCAGAAGGACTTTTGAAAGATTTGAAAGGGCTTTTAGAAAATATGAAGAGGTCGTGAAAACCCCGGCTTTGTTCAGCTTCCTCTCAAAGGAACTGCTCATCGAGGTCACCACGAAGAGGTTCGAGTATACCTATGAATCCATGTGGCAGTCATTACGTGAATACCTGAGAGGTCTAGGGATGGAGGTCAACTCACCGCTGAGATGCTTCAAAGAGGCTTTTAAAGAAGGACTTATACCTGAGGAGAATGAGGGGATGTTTTCTGAAATCGTGAGGAAGCGTAATGAGATAGTTCACATCTACGATGAGGAAAAAGCACAGGAGATCTTCATGTATATCGGTTCGGATGAGGTGTACAACGCCATAAGATCGCTCTATGAAACCCTTAAACGTAAGATCTCGGAGGAAAAGGGATGAAATTCGCGATAGTGATCGGCGACGGAATGGCAGATGAGAGGATCGATTCGCTCGGCGGTCGCACGCCGCTCCAGGCCGCCGATACGCCGAACTTCGACCGAATAGTCCAGAGGGGGAGCTTGGGAAGCGCTATTACCATACCCCGGGACATGCACCCGGGGAGCGATGTCGCAAACTTAACGATAATGGGATATGATCCGCATCTGTACTATACCGGCAGAGGGCCGCTTGAGGCAGCGAATATCGGCGTTAAGCTCTCCGAAGGGGATGTGGCCTTCAGATGCAACCTCGTCACGCTGGAGGGGAGCATCCTGAGGGATTACAGCGCGGGGCGTATAACCACCCAAGAGGCGACCAGGATCATAGAGTCACTCTCTCAAGCCTTGAAAGGAACGGGATACAAAAGTATAATTTCCTTCTACGCGGGCACACAATACAGACATCTGATGGTTTGGAGGGAGGGGAAGGAGGGAGCCAAGACCACGCCGCCCCACGACATCATGGGAGAGCCCTTTGAGGAGTATCTGCCTGAAGGGGAAGGGGCTGATGTGTTGAACGAATTGATAAGGTGGTCGTGGAGGGTGCTCAGAGATCACCCAGTCAACGTCAGACGTATCGCTGAGGGGAAATATCCCGCAAACAGCATCTGGTTGTGGGGACAGGGGAGAGCTCCGAGGATGCCGAAGTTCCAGGAGAGATATGGGCTGAACGGGGCGGTTATCTCCGCCGTGGATCTCATAAAGGGGATCGGCATATATGCCGGATTGAGACCCATAGAGGTGCCGGGGGCGACCGGATATGTGGATACGGACTACAGGGCGAAGGCCGAATATGCCCTCAGAGCCCTTGAGGAGGATGATCTGGTCTACCTACACGTCGAAGCTCCGGATGAGGCATCGCATGAGGGAGACCTCCGGCTGAAGATACGGGCGATTGAGGAGGTGGACGAAAAGGTCGTCGGAACCCTGTTGGAAGGTATGGAAGGGTTCGGCGATTACAGGATAATGATCATAACCGATCACTTCACGCCGATCTCCATGAGAACCCACAGGCACGGTGCAGTGCCGTTTGCAGCCTGCGGCTCGGGGATAAAACACAACGGCTTTGAAAGCTTCTGCGAAGAGGAGGCATCGCGGAGCGATCTCCGCTTTGAGGAAGGCTGGAAGCTGATGGACTGGTTCCTATCAAATCGGGAGTAGGGGAAAATGGGGATTATAGTCCAAAAGTACGGTGGCTCATCGGTGGCCGATGCCGAAAAGATAAAGCATGTGGCAAATCGGATCGTCCGTACCAAGGAACAGGGGCATGATGTGGTGGTGGTCGTCTCAGCTATGGGCAAGACGACGGACGAGCTGATCGCCCTGGCCAAATCCATCTCGCCCAACCCCCCCGAAAGGGAGATGGACATGTTGCTTGCGACGGGGGAACAGGTTTCGATCGCTTTGGTGGCGATGGCGATACACGAGTTGGGACATGAGGCGATCTCACTCACCGGTCCCCAGGTGGGCATAATCACCGATAGTTCCTTCAGCAAGGCCCGGATCAGGCATGTCAACACGGATAGGATCATGGAATCCCTCAGGCAGGGGAAGATAGTGGTTGTGGCGGGGTTTCAGGGTGTGACGATGGACGGCCATATAACCACGCTCGGTCGCGGCGGGTCTGACACGACCGCCGTCGCATTAGCGGCTGCCTTGGGGGCATCAGTTTGCGATATATTCACGGACGTGGATGGGGTATATACCGCCGATCCGAGGATAGTAAGAGATGCTAGGAGGATCGACGTCATCTCCTATGAGGAGATGCTGGAACTGGCCAGTTTGGGGGCGAAGGTGCTTCATTCCCGTTCCGTGGAGCTCGCTCGGAAGTTCAACGTTCCCCTCAGGGTGAGGTCGACATTTTCAGATGACGAGGGAACGAAGGTTATGGGGGAGACCAAGATGATGGAAGACATTGTGGTCAGCGGGGTGGCGGCCGATAAGAATCAGGCGAAGATATCGCTCATCGGCGTGCCGGATAGACCCGGCGTCGCCGCCAAGGTGTTCCAGACCCTCTCGGCGAACAACATAAACGTGGATATGATCATCCAAAACGCCAGCATCGAGGGGATCACCGATATGTCCTTCACCGTCGCCGAAACCGAGCTACATAAGGCGATAGAGGTGGTCGAGGGATTGAAGGAGGAGCTGAACTTTAAGGGGGTGGTCTGGGACAGAAACGTCGCAAAGGTCTCGGCCGTGGGGATAGGCATGCGAAGTCATGCCGGTGTGGCAGCGAGGATGTTTAAGGCTTTGGCCGATCGTGGGATCAACATACAGATGATAAGCACGTCGGAGATAAAGATCTCCTGCGTGATCGAAAAACAGTTCGCCGATCAGGCAGTAAGGGCTATACACGATGCTTTCGAACTCGGCAAAAAAGAGGAGTAACCTCAGGTTCAAGCTTAAGGATATCGAGGAAAACGGCTTTAAGGAGATGGACTTCGAATGTCGTTACGAGGAACTGGAGCTGTTCTTCGACGACACGAAGTTCCTCAACCCTATTAAGGTGCACGTCCAGGCCTTCAGACAGGGAGAGGATGTCTTCGCGAGGTTCGATGTTGATTTTACCGTCATCCAGGAGTGTAGGAGATGCCTGGAACCTTTCGAGGAGAAGCTTCACACCCACTTTGAGCTCCAGTACCGTCCCCTTAAAGAGGGGGAGGTGGTGGACGAGTTTCAGGATGAGGCCGAGGGGATAAGCCGGTATAGGGAAGAGGTGATAAATATAGCCGACGACGTCCGGAAATACATCGTCTTGGAGATACCCCTCTGGCCTCTGTGTGACGAAAACTGTAAAGGGCTTTGCCCATACTGCGGCCAAAATCGAAACTACCACGACTGCGATTGTGAGGAGAAGGAGAGGTTGAAATCCTCCAAGTTCGCAGTGTTGGCGGACCTGATCAAATAGAAGGGAGGTTTTCCGAAGATGGCAGTTCCGAAGAGGAGAACTTCAAAGAGCAGAAAGAGGATGCGCCAGAGCCACCACGCTCTTCCGCGTAAATCGCTTTCCATCTGTCCTAACTGCCATGAGCCCAAGATGCCCCACAGGATATGCCCCAGGTGCGGATATTATAAGGGGCAACAATACATTGAGACGGAAGAGTAAAGCTCAGCCATGAGAGTCGCCGTTGATGCCATGGGGGGTGATTATGCCCCCGGCGCGATCGTCGAGGGAGCCATAGAGGCGTCCAGATCCTATGGCATCGAGGTTTTACTCGTCGGCAAACCCGAGGCCATAGAGGAGGAGATCTCCAGACTGAAAAGGCACGGCGGATTGGATGGGGCGAAGTTTCAGATCATTCCCGCCGATGAGGTCGTTGAGATGGACGACGATCCGCTCCATGCCGTGCGTCATAAACGTAACTCCTCTATGGCCGTTGCCCTGAGGGCGGTGAAATCGGGCGAAGCCGACGCCTTCGTCAGCGCCGGAAGCACCGGTGCAGCCTACGGCATCGCAAGGGCCATCCTGGGTAGGGTCAGAGGTGTCACCAAGCCGGCCATAGCGGTCGTGATGCCGAACGTGAGGGATCAAACGGTCGTTATCGATGCCGGCGCCAATGTGGATTGCTCGCCGAAAGACCTGGCCGAATTCGCCGTCATGGGGAGCATATACAGCGAGCTCATCCTGGGCAAATCCTCCCCCCGCGTCGGCCTACTGAATATCGGAACCGAGGAGATCAAGGGAAACGATCTGGTCTTCGGCGCGAGACCGCTCCTGAGGAAGGCTCCGATCAACTTCATCGGCGATGTTGAGGGACGCGATGTGATGGCGGGAACGGTCGATGTGGTGGTATGTGATGGCTTCATCGGAAACGTGATTCTCAAATTCGGCGAGGGAATGGCGGATATGGTGGTCAGACTCCTCAAAAACGAGCTTTCAACCACCCTGCTTTCCAAGATCGGGGCGGCGTTGATAAGACGTAGGTTCGAAAATCTCAAGGCCAAGCTGGATTACACCGAATACGGAGGTGCTCCGCTATTGGGCATAAACGGAGCCTGTATAATCGCTCACGGCAGCTCCTGCCCGAACGCCATCAAAAACGCCGTTCGGGTCGCGTCCGAATATGTCGAAAGGGGAATAAACCGTCAAATCGAAGGAAGGCTTAAGGGATGAGAGGATGTTGAGAGCGGCTATAATCGGCACCGGATCGGCGGTGCCGGAGAAGATCCTGACTAACTTCGACCTCGAGAAGATGGTCGACACCTCCGATGAATGGATAAGGCGGAGGACGGGCATAGTCGAGCGGAGGATAGCCGACGAGAACACCGCCAGCTCCGACCTGGGTTTCTTGGCGGCACAGAGGGCGATCGAAGACGCCGGCGTCGATCCGCTGGATCTGGAGGCGGTGATCGTATCGACCGTCACTCCGGATCATTTCTTCCCCTCCACCGCCTGCATCATACAGGGCAGGCTCGGAGCGAGGAACGCGGGGGCCTTCGACCTTCTAGCCGGATGTTCAGGCTTCTCCTATGCCCTCGCCATAGCCGACAGTTTCATCCGAACGGGGATGATGAAAACGCTTCTGGTGATCGCCGCCGAGACCCTCACCAAGGTCACCGATTGGACCGACAGGAGCACCTGCGTGCTTTTCGGGGACGCCGCCGGGGCGGCGGTGGTCAGCGCCACAGAGGAGGATAGAGGGATATTGAGCTCCTTCCTGGGGGCGGCCGGCGAATACTCCGATCCTTATCTTTTGGGGGTGCCCGCCGGCGGGTCACGTATGCCTGCTACCTGTGAAACGGTCGAAAGGAGGCTCCATTACCTCAAGATGCGGGGAAAGGAGGTGTTTAAGCTGGGGGTTAGGATGATGCCCGAGGCCGGCTTTAAGGCGCTGGAGATGGCCGGGTTGACCCCCCAGGACGTGGATCTGCTCATACCTCATCAGGCCAACATACGAATCATAGATGTCGTCGGCGAAAAACTCGGTATCCCCAAAGAGAAGGTCTACGTCAACGTGGACCGATACGGAAACACCTCCTCCGCCACCGTCGCCGTCGCACTCGATGAGGTCAGAAGGAACGGTATAGTAGGGGAAGGAGATGTCATACTGATGGTTACTTTTGGCAGCGGCATGACGTATGCCGGAACGGTGATAAGGCTCTGAGGTGCCCCCATGGGAAAGGTTGCTTTCCTCTTCCCCGGTCAGGGATCGCAGAAGGTCGGGATGGGCAGATCGTTATACGAGGGATTCCCCGAATCCAGAGAGGTCTTCGATCTGGCCGATGAGATCCTGGGCTTTAAGCTTTCAAAGCTTTGCTTCGAAGGGCCTGAGGAGAAGCTGAGGGAGACGAGGTACACCCAGCTGGCCGTGATGGTATGCAGCATAGCGGCCTTTAAGGCGCTTGAGGGGATAGGGATGCTTCCGGAAGGCGTGGCGGGGCATAGCTTGGGCGAATATTCGGCGCTCGTCGCCGCCGGGGCGATCGATTTCGCCGATGCTCTGAGGGCCGTCAGCGCCAGGGCACAGGCGATGTCTGAGGCTGCGGAGGCAAACCCCGGAACCATGGCCGCCGTGATAGGGCTAGATCAAGAGAGGCTCTCACGAATATGTCGGGATGCATCGGCGGATGGTCTCGTGGTTATGGCGAACTTCAACTCCCCCGAGCAGATCGTCATATCCGGGGAGAAGGAGGTGGTCAGGAGGGCGATGGATCTGGCGAAATCCGCCGGCGCCCGTAGGTGCGTGCCGCTGAGGGTCAGCGGAGCCTTCCACTCGCCCTTGATGAAGCCCGCGGGGGAGAAGCTGGCGGTGGTTCTGGGCGCGATCCAATTTAACCCTCCGAAGTTTAAATTCGTGGCGAACGTGACAGGGGATTTCACCTCAGATCCCGATGAGATCAGATCGCTCCTGATAAAACAGATCACCAATCCGGTAAGATGGACGGATTCGATCCAGAAGCTGGTCGACGCGGGATTCGATACCTTCGTGGAGGTCGGTCCCGGCAGAGTCCTTTCGGGACTGGTTGCCAAGATAGATCGAAATCTCAGGACGATCTCCGTCGAGGGGACGGAGGATGTCGAGAGGATAAGGGGTATGATATGATCCTAAAGGACAAGGTTGCCATCATCACCGGCTCGGCTAGGGGTATAGGCAAATCCATAGCCACACTCTTCGCCCGACAGGGCGCCAAGGTTGTCATAAGCGATATCGCAGACGAGATCGGGGAGAAAACGGCACAGGAGATAAAAGAGCTTGGAGGCGAAGCGATCTACCTACACTGCGACGTCTCCGATTCGGAGGATGCCGAGAGGTTGATCAGCTCAACCGTTGAAAGTTTCGGTAGATTGGATATCTTGGTTAACAACGCGGGGATCACACGCGATTCGCTGTTGGTCAGGATGAAGGATGAGGACTGGAATCAGGTTATCTCAATCAATCTCACGGGAACCTTCAACTGCACCAGGTCAGCGGCGAAGGTGATGATGAGGCAGAGGAACGGCTGTATAATCAACATCGCCTCGGTGGCCGGCATAATGGGAAACGTCGGTCAGGTGAATTACTCCGCCTCAAAGGCCGGTGTGATAGGTATCACTAAGTCAGCGGCCAGGGAGCTGGCGAGGAGAGGTGTCCGGGTTAACGCCATCGCTCCCGGATTTATCATGACCGAGATGACCGCCAAGCTTCCGGAGGCCGAAAGGGAGAGGATATTGGAGATGGTGCCGCTTGGAAAACCCGGCACACCTGAAGATGTGGCCAATGTCGCTCTATTCTTGGCCTCAGATGCCGCCAGATATATAACCGGTCAGGTTATTCGGGTTGACGGCGGCATGGTTATGGGATAACATCTATGGGCGAAAATCTTTCGTCCATAATACGGGTGAAAGATTTTTCGCCCCTAACTAACTTCGGCAGGAGGTAAGTAAGGTGAACGTAGAGGAAAAAGTCAAGGAGATAATCGCCGAGCAGCTCCAGGTTGACGCTGAAAGGGTCACCCCAGAGGCTTCCTTCATCGATGATCTCGGAGCCGACTCGCTCGATACCGTCGAACTGGTCATGGCGTTCGAGGAAGCCTTCGACATCGAGATCCCAGATGAGGACGCTGAAAAGATCAGAACCGTCGGGGACGCCATAAATTACATAAAAGATCGTATTGAGGAATGATAAGGGGACAAAGGGACATGGGGACAAGGGGAGAGATTTCCTTGTCTCCCCTTCCCCTTGTCACAATGTTTTTAACGGCGGTCGGCGGACAGCCGACGGTGGACATCCCTTGAGAGGTAAACCCTGTGGAACGAGTGGTCATCACTGGAATAGGTGTGGTCACACCCATAGGATCGGGCAAGGACAAGTTTTGGGATGCTCTATGCAAGGGGGAAAACGGAATCGATAGGCTCACGAAATTTGATCCAACCCCATTCCGCTCTCAGATGGCGGGCGAGGTGAAGGATTTCGATCCGATACAGTTTATGGATCCCAAGGATGTCAGGAGGCTTCCGACCTTCATCCAGTTTGCCATGGGCTGCGCGGTCATGGCGAAGGAGGACGCGGGGCTGAACCTCGGATCGCTCGATCTGACCCGCGTGGGCGTCTCGGTCGGCTCGGGCATCGGCGGGATCGAGGTTATAGAGGAGCAACATAGAATACTTCTGGAAAAAGGGCCTCGCAGGGTTAGCCCCTTCTTCGTCCCGTTTGAGATAATCAACATGGCTGCCGGTAAGATCGCCATCCAGTTCGGCCTTAAAGGGCCGAATCTAGCCTCAGTCACGGCCTGCGCGACCAGCAATCATGCCATAGGCGAGGCGTTCAGGATAATCCAGAGGGGCGATGCAGATGTGATGTTCGCCGGAGGAACGGAGGCGGCTCTAACCCCCCTGAGCTTCGCTGGTTTCTGCTCCATGAAGGCGCTTTCGACGAGAAACGAGGACCCCAAACACGCCAGTCGTCCTTTCGATAGGAAACGAGACGGATTTGTCATGAGCGAGGGGGCAGGTGTGCTGATCCTGGAATCGCTATCTCACGCCCTCAGGAGGGGGGCTGAGATATACGCCGAACTGATCGGATATGGGATGAGCTGTGATGCCTTCGATATGGTCCATCCCGACGATGAGGGCGAGGGCGCCGCTCTCGCCATGCTCAACGCCATCAAGGACGCGGGGATCTCTCCCCAGGAGGTGGAATACATAAACGCTCACGGGACATCAACCCTCATCGGCGATCCCGTCGAGACGAGGGCGATCAAGAGGGTGTTCGGCCCTTACGCCTACTCCCTGCCTATCAGCTCGACTAAATCGATGACCGGCCATATGCTTGGAGCCACCGGGGCGGTTGAACTGGCCGCATGTCTGATGACGATCGGAAGGGGAGTTATACCACCCACCATAAACTATGAGATACCTGATCCGGAGTGTGACCTCGATTACGTGCCCAATATGCCGAGACAGAAGGACGTGAGGATCGCCATGTCGAACGCCTTCGGGTTTGGAGGGCATAACGCTACGCTCATCGTCAAGATGTTCGAAGGCTGAAGATGAGATGGATGAGTTTATCGAGAGGATAAAGGAACTTGAGCGGAAATTGGGATACAGGTTTCACGATCCCCAACTGCTTGGGCTCGCCATGACCCATAAATCCTTCGCTCGTAAAGCCGGAGAACATAACGAGAGGCTGGAGTTCCTGGGAGATGCCGTCCTGGATATGATCGTCTGCTCATACCTCTATGAGGCGTTCGAGGAATACAGCGAAGGGGAGCTATCGAAGCTGCGTTCCGCCCTCGTCAATCAAAAAACGCTGGCGAAATGCGCCAAGAGCTTGGGATTGAACTCCTACATAAGGCTCGGACGAAGCGAACTGAAGGAGAGATGTGCCGAACGTAATTCCATTCTCGCTTCGACCTTCGAGGCGCTTGTGGGGGCGGTATATCTGGATGGGGGACTATCAAAGGCGAGGGAGTTCGTCCTGAAAACGGTCATCAGATATATGTGGCAAACCGGCTTGGATCGAGATCGGATCAAGCACGATTTCAAGTCCGCCCTCCAGGTGAAATGGCAATCATTGGCCAAAATGCCTCCTGTCTATCGCGTCATTTCGGAAAGCGGCCCGGATCACGACAAGAGCTTCGAGGTGGAGGTATACCTGGCCAATATACCTTACGGCAGGGGTGTCGGCAAGAGCAAGAAGGAGGCCGAACAAAACGCCGCTCGCCAGGCGCTCAAAGCCCTTCAGGCCGAGGAGTCGGAGGATGTTCGAGGAGAGAAGGTATAGAGGGTGGGTCAGAAGCGAGGATCTTCATACCTTCCAGGTGATCGAAGATGAGACCGATCTCTTGATCTCCGTGGATCGATCGGCTTCTATCGAGGACGCTAAATCCGTCGCCAGAGATGCCGTCTCACGATATAGGGCACAGCTTAAGGAATACATACGCCGATCTCCCGGCTTTCTGGAATCCCTCTCGCCCATCCCTCCGCTTGAAGGGGCTCCTGAGATAGTCCTCGCCATGATCGAGGCGGCTGAAAAAGCGGGCGTGGGACCGATGGCCGCTGTCGCGGGAGCCATAGCCGAGTTCGTCGGACGAGATCTGATGGGACTTAGCCGAGAGGTGATAGTCGAAAACGGCGGCGACATCTTCATCCTCACCTCTAAATCCAGATCCATAGGCCTGTATGCCGGAAACTCCCCGTTCACGGGAAAACTCGCATTCAGAATCGATCCAGAGGACACCCCCCTAGGGGTGTGCACCTCATCCGGAACGGTCGGACATTCCCGTAGTTTTGGGAGAGCTGATTCGGTGACTGTATTCTCCAAATCAACGCCCCTCGCCGATGCCGTGGCGACGGCGACCGGAAATATCGTCGACACCCCTGCGGACATCGAGCTCGGCATCAGCTTCGCCAGATCGATCCCTGGAGTTCTGGGGGTAATCATAGTGGTCGGCGATAAAATCGGCATCTGGGGAAATATCGTAAGGCTAAATCGAGGAGGTAGATATGGAAGAGAAAGACGAAGGACAACAAGAGGAGACCCGGCCTGAATCGGATCTGCTCTCACTCCTGGAGAGCAAGGTGATGCAGGCTGTCGAACTGATCGAGCGGCTCAGGGAGGAAAACGATCAACTCAGGTCGGAGGCCGAAAGGCTTCAAAACGAGATCGCACTGCGAGATGAGAGGATCAGGGATCTGGAGGGCAAAATCCAGGAATTGCTCCATTTCGCCGACGAGATCGAAAGGTTCAAACGGGAAAGACAGGAGATAAGGGAGAGACTTCAGGCGATAATCAGCCTGCTTGAGGACACATCAGGTGTTGTGTAGGGGCGAAAGATTTTTCGCCCGTACTTTCGTTTAGAAAACCACCGAGGAGGTTAACGAATGGCCTATGAGATCGAGTTTAAGATACAAAACGGCATGCATGACTGCGTTCAAACCCCGGTCACGATCGCCCTTGAAAAGAGAGGGGAATTCAAATCGATAAGGCTTATCAACCTCACAAACGGCTCCGTCGTGCCGTGTCAGTGGGAGGAGGAGGGAAAGACCGTCCTCCTAAGCTGGATAGTAAGCGGCATGCCTGCCGAGGCGACCCATGCATACAAAGCCGAGTTCCTGGACGAGGAGATCGAAACCGACCTTCCGATGGTAACCCTAAAAGAGGATGAATGGAGGGTTGAGGTCGAAATAGGTGGAGAACCCTTCACGGTTTACAACTTCAATCCCGAAGTCGCACGTCCTTACTTTTATCCCCTCATCGGTCCTTACGGAAAGCGGGTGACCCGTGGGTATCCGATGGAGGATATCCCAGGCGAGAGACAGGACCATCCTCATCATAGATCCTTCTATGTCGCTTACGGAGACGTCAACGGCGTCGATAACTGGAGCGAGGGGAAGGGCCACGGATGGACGATCCACAGAAGGTTCGAAAAGCTCATAAGCGGTCCGGTCTACGCCAGGATAGTCGCCCTGAGCGACTGGATGGGGCCCGATAAAAGGACCAAGATCATGGAGGAGATCAGGGACGTCAGGATCTACAACGTCGGCCCCGACAGACTCCTCGACATGGAGGTGACCTTCGTCGCCACCGAGGGGGATGTGCTGTTCGGCGATACCAAGGAAGGGGGCATCGCCTCGATCAGAGTCGCCACGTCCATGGATGTGCCCAATGGCGGGAAGATCGAGAACTCCTTCGGCGGGATAAACGAGGCCGAGACGTGGGGCAAACGGGCACATTGGTGCGATTATTCGGGATTGGTCGAGGATAAGATGGTGGGCATAGCCATATTCGATCATCCCGAGAGCTTCCGCCATCCCACATGGTGGCATGTCAGGAACTACGGCCTGATGACGGCCAATCCGTTCGGCCTATCCTATTTCTACAATGATCCAAACCGACGAGGGGATTACACGCTCAAAGCAGGTGAGAAGCTCAAATTCAAATACCGGCTCTACATCCACAGGGGAGACGCCGCCTTCGCGAGGGTCTCGGAGAGATACAACAACTTCGTCAACCCGCCGAAGATTTAGCCTTCAACTATCAGGGATACGTGCTGCTGTTTCCATGCAGCAGCACGTAAAAGCTTAAGTAGAGACGATGCCCAGCTTGGCACAGCGGCCGCTATCCCGTCCCTCCTGACTATTCTATCCCCATCAGCTCGGTCATGGCCCTCTTCGGATTGATCCTGGGAATTCTCTTCATAAGGGAGCCTATGTCCGCCGTCGATCGTTCGCAGTCTGCCGTTTAGCGGGTCTTGTCCTATCTCAGCCCTCCCATACGGTGGCGTTCATTCCAGGTTTGAGTATTCCTGAGGGGTTTTTGATCTCCGTTGTGACTTTGGGGGAAGACTACCCCTCGGAAACCTCTCTGCTGTGACTCGCGCTGAGGGTTCAGCGCGAGTTTTCCACCCTAAAACGCGTCTTATATTATGGGAAGCAAATCGCTCATATTGTCGTTAAGTGTAGCGAGGATCTGAAAGACCTATCGGCTATCATCTTAACGTCCGCGGTCGGCTGCCCGCCGTCCGCCGTTTTTTCATGGACGGTATCCGTCCGAAAACGTCGGAAGGTTGCAGGTGATGATGAGGATCGTAGGGGAGGATAAAACGTTCAGGGCGGAAGTTGAGAAGGCCATGAAAGCCGCATCAACCGATCGCCCTGTGCTCATAGCCGGCGAGACCGGAACGGGCAAAGATCTGCTTGCAAGACACATCCATGCATGGAGCAAAAGGAAGGACAAACCCTTCAAAGTGGTGAGCTGTGGAAACCTGAAGGGCGAACTGCTTGAGGTGGAGCTGTTCGGAAGCGAAAGGGGAGCTTTCACAGGCGCAGTAGCGAAAAGAGGGCTGGTCGAGGAGACGGATGGGGGAGTGCTGTTCCTCAACGAGATAGATCTCATCTCACCAACCGTTCAGGGGAAACTGTTGAGGTTCGTTGAGGAGGGGCGGTTTAGGAGGGTTGGAGGGGTGAAGGATAGGGAGGTCGATGTGAGACTGATCACCGCGACCAATGCCGATCTGAGAGGGCTTGTGGAGGAGGGGAGGTTCCGCAGGGATCTGTATCATCGTCTAGGGGTGATCGAGATCCATCTACCTCCGTTGCGTGATAGAGGGGATGATGTGCTCCTGCTGGCTTGGTATTTCCTGGAGGAGATATGTGCATCTCAGGGGTCCCTCGAAAGAGGCTTACCTCCGAGGCGGAATCGGTGTTGTTGAGCCACAGGTGGGATGGGAACGTGAGGGAGTTGAAGAATCTGATGGAAAGGTTGGTGGTGTTGTGTGATGAGGAGCTCATCACAAAGGATATGCTCCTTGAACATATGGAGCTGAGAGAGAAGAGGAAAGTTGAGATAAGATTCAGTAAGATACCCAGCTTGGATGAGGTGATTGAGGAGTATCTGAGGGTGGTGCTGGGGGAGATGGGGGGAAAGAAGAAGCCTGCGGCGAGGGCCATGAGGATCTCCCTCAACAGGTTGAAAAGGCTGATGGAGAAACATGGCATCTGATTCAAGGTGTCCAAAATGGACACCTGGGGTGTCCGAAACGGACACCCTGAACGAGCTCAGCATTCATGGGGCTTAAGTTGGCCTTCTTGCGGGAGATCCTGAAAAGAGGGTGTCCGAAATGGACACCCTGTAAAGGCCCTGAGATATCCGTGATGCCGTCTGAGATTTAAGAATCATCCCTTCAAAACCCTTATGGTGACTGGATTTGAAGGGGATGAAGGAAAGCTCGTTTGAGAGTTGGCATGGATTTTGTTATAGCTGAGGTAAACCTCCACCGATGTTGGCTGTGAACCATGCAGATATCAGTGGTAATGCCGTGCTTAAACGAGTCAGCTACCATAGGGATATGCATCGGCAAGGCGAAGATGGCGCTGAAGGAGATGAGAGCGGAAGGGGAGATAATAGTGGCTGACAACGGATCAGGGGATAGTTCCGTTAGAATAGCAGAGTCCCTGGGAGCAAAGGTGATCCATCAGCTCAAAAGGGGGTACGGCAACGCGTGCAGGGCTGGGATAGAGGCTGCCAAGGGGAGATACATCATCATGGGGGATGCCGACGACACGTATGATTTCAGGGAGATACCTAAGTTCGTGGGGATGCTGGATGAGGGATACGATCTTGTGCTGGGCAGCAGGCTGAGGGGGGAGATACTGCCGGGTGCGATGGAGTGGAGTCACAGGTTGGGGAATCTGTTTCTGACGGGCCTGTTGAATCTGCTGTTTAAAGCGGGGGTGTCTGATGCGCATTGTGGGATGCGAGCGTTCAGGAGGGAGGCGTATGAGAGGATGAACCTGAGGAGTGAGGGTATGGAGTTTGCCTCAGAGATGGTGATAGCGGCGGTGGTAAGGGGTATGAGGATAGGAGAGGTTCCGATAAGGTATTACCCGCGGGAAGAAGGATCGAGTTCGAAGCTGAGGGCGCTGAGGGATGGGTGGAGGCATTTGAGGTTTATGCTGGGCTGCTGGGCTTTCGACGTCCGGGGTCCAAATAAATCCTGAGTAGAGCGAGAAAGTATGAGGAGGTTAAAATAATGAGTAAGAAAAGACTATTCCTGGCGGTGTCAGCCCTATTGATGATCAGCTATCTCATCGCTATAGCAGGCAGCCCAAATCCACCATGGCCGGTCGATAGCTCTGATTCAGATCCCGGCTCATTCACGGTGGACGGACAGACCGTGTACGTCAACACTTATATCGCATATAACGCTCTATGGGACGGTAGTTGCTGGAACGTTCGAACATACCACTGGGCTCGCGTCTGGAATCTCCCTGACAATGAAACGTTCACGTGGGAGTTCAGACACCGTCCCGATACCGGCGATGGCTTTATAGCAGGAGATGGGCCGGAGGAGACCAATTAGGGATCTGACGGTGATAGATATGATAAAGAAAGAAATGTAGCAGGAGTATGGGAGCACGATGGGAGCTACTACTCATATCACTCGAATCCTCCTGTAGGGCAAACATGGTCATGGCATCCATACACGGAGATAAGGAAGAACGGTAATTCAGTTGCGTATTGTGATGTCACGATTGTCCTGGGTCATGTCCCCTGATTGTAGCCTGAACCCAGGGAGAGGAGTTAAGACGCCTGAGTCGGAGATCACCTTTCCACTCAGGCGTTTCAATCTACATATTACACTAGGAGAGGAAAGATGCGAGATACATTCCGAGCTTTGATCCTTATCCTCCTTGATATCACCATCTTATCTCCTCCCACCATGGCATACCCCTCTCTTCCAGGAGAAGCTCAGATCATCTTCACCTCCGATAGAGGCGGTGACTATGATATCTATCTGCTGAACGCTCATGGTCTGAGAAATTTGACGAGACATCCCGCCT
>JAGGXZ010000046.1 GCA_021162805.1 Candidatus Poribacteria bacterium | reverse complement strand
ATGACTCATCTCGCAGGAGGACGGACAGGCTTTTCAGGGAACTTGAGCCGGAGAGGCTTTATCCCATCTATGGCGACAGCAGCTCGATCTTCTTCGAGGCCGTTTCAAGCGCAAAAGGATATCTGAAATTGGAGAAGGATCTCTCCTACGCAATGCTGGGTGACTATAATACAGGAATGAACCTTGTCGAGTTCGCCGCCTACGATCGAGCTCTAACCGGATTGAAACTCAACGTAGACGAACCGAATATACGGTTGATCGGTTTCGCATCCCAGACCAATAGGCGCATTGTGCGGGATGAGATACCAGGACAGGGGATATCGGGCTATTACTCCCTCTCTCACTTTCCCATTATCCGGTTCAGCGAGCGAGTGAGGGTTGAGGTGCATGATAGGCTTCATCCCGAAAGGATCATTTCCAGCGAGCCGAAATATAGATTTCTGGACTACGATATAGATTATGACGAGGGAACGATCCTCTTCAAACAGCCTATTCCCAGGTACGACTCGGCGCTCAACGATGTGGTGATAGTTGTGCTTTATGAGACCGCCGCAGGCGGGAAGAGGGAACTGGTGAGCGGCGGATATGGCGAGCTGTCCTGGGAGGATTCCGAAACGGGTTTGAGGGCCTCCATAGGAGGGACATACGTCAGGGATCTCAGCGATTTCAGCCGCCTCCATCTCAGCGGAGTCGACGGTTCGATGAGCCTTGGCGGGAACTTAGACGTCTCCGGCGAAGTGGCCTGGAGTCAGGCATATGACGAAGGGCTGATGAGGGATATAAGCGGAGATGCATGGAAGGTGGAACTCCGTAGTTCCCCCATGCCGAACCTCTCGATGGAGGGATATTACAGACAGATAGGCGATGCCTTCAGAAACCCTGTCGTCTCCTCCGGTGAGATCGGAACGACCAAATACGGCCTTTCCTTGAGATATAGATCGCCCGTATACGGATCGATTGACCTGGAACATTCCAATACATCGTTCCCCGGAAAACCGATCATCCCGACCTATACCGGTCTGTTTTCCAAGTTGATCCTCACCTCGGCTTTCTATAGGGCAAAACTCGGTCGATATTCGCTAAGGGTCGGGGCGGAGGATGCTATAACTGAGGATCAAAAGGGGGAAACCGCCGAGTCGCTCATGGGGATCGGCGAGCTGAAGGTTAGGTTAAGCCCCAGGTTTTCAGCATCGCTTTTCCGTGAGCAGAATCTGCTTTCAGAGGGCTCTAGGCTCCTCTCGAGGGAGGGAACATATCACAAGCTCCCTGGAGCAAGATTTGCGGGGTTCAGGTCAAGCGGAACCACACTGGGATTGGATTATACTTTCAGTCCGAAGCTCTCCATTTACGCCAGAGGGAGGATTCCGGACGAGATGGCGGATCTGAACGACGTGTTAGGCGTCGTCGGTGTCAGAGGGCAGCCGTCAAAAACGTTAAGCGCATACTCGGAATATAGAATAGGAGGCGGAATCGGAGGCGCTAGGGGACTTGCGACGATAGGATTGAGAAACAGGATAAGAGTGAGACCGGATCTCAGCTTGAACCTCTCCGCTGAGAGGGTTAGGGCGATAGATAACATCTCGGCCGTCACGGATTTCGACGCCGCATCTGTCTCGCTGGAGTATCTGCCCGATCTGCCGATTAAAGGCTCTGTGAAATACGAGGCGAGAAAGGATGACCTTTCGATATGGAATATGCTTCAGATCGGGGGGACAGCGAAGCTGAATGAAGGCGTTAGCATTATAGCCAGACACCGTTATACTGACAGACGGATACGAGAGATACCAGGAGCACCTAGGAACACCCGGAATCACTCTATCGCCGGGGTGGCCGTGAGGCCCGAAAGGCTTAACTATCTGAACCTGTTGGCCAAGGTCGAGTATAAATCCGAGATGGACGAAACGGTTACGCCGAAGCTGGATTATGAGGTGATCATAGGATCGGTCGAGGGTGTGCTTCATCCGGTCAGGCCCCTTGAACTGTTCGGCAAATACGCCGTCAAGCGTGCGAAGCGTAAGGAGATGAACTTCGAGTATACCTCCACGACGGATCTCTGGATAGCAAGAGCTAGGATCGAACTGAACAGATACGTGGATGTGGCGGGAGAGTACAGATTGATGTATCAGCGCCAGCTCAGAAATTTCGAGCATGGCGCGGCTGGTGAGCTGGGTTTCTGGTTCATCAAAAACCTGCGTATAGCTCTGGGATATAATTTCTTGGGCGGGAGCAAAGATAGGGATTTCCCTGAAAGCGAATACTGGACCAAAGGCCCTTATATGAGGATGTCGGTGAAGCTGTAGTCTCGATTTAATGCGATCGACCTCATCCTCCCAACGCTTTCCCTCCTTGAAATTTTTTATTGACCTCATCTTGAATCTCTGGTATAATAAATTGCCAGCGAGGGAATAGCCTACCCCCCCTTAAGTAGATCCTGAAAATCGTCGATGTTATAAGAGGAGAGCTTTGTCTTTCCCAGAATATAAAAACTTAGGAGGTAATCCGATGAGATTAGTCGAGAGGTTTTCGACAGTTATCTTTGCCCTGGCGATCCTGGCGGCCGGGGCATGGGGACAATCCACCGTAACGCTTGAAATCCCGGACGTACAGGGTACGCCCGGAACAGACGTGTGGATTAACGTGAACATAATCATTCCAGAAGGAACTGAGATTCTCTCCGGACAATTCACCCTGACATACGATCCCGGCGTTCTCTCGTGTAAAGAGGTTAAACCAGGTGCCTTTCTGATGGGTTATTCTCCCCCACCAACCGGCTTCGGTTACCGGGGCGATGCAGGTGCTGAAAGTAATGTAACTCCCTACATCGTGAGCAACGTGGAAAGGAACGAAGCTAAGAACGAGGTGGGGAGGGTGAACATCGCCTTCGCCGGAGCGGAGCCGATCTCTTCAGGCTCTGGTGAGCTGATCAAAGTTAGATTTGGAGTGAGGATGAGCTCCCAGGAAGGCAGCCAGACCAGCTCAGGCGTAAGCGAGCAACAGAGCGGATGTGAACTGAACATCGAACAGCCGCTTTTTAATGAGGATATCACACCTGAAGTTACTCCAGGCACGTTTACCCCTACAGGTAGTCCAGGGAAATATATACCGGTTAAAGTTATAGATAAAGATACTTCGGGCGTCATAGCAGGCGCAACCGTTGAGCTCAGGGATACCGATGGAGAGGTGGTATCCTCCGCTGTCACAGGGGATGATGGGATGTGTCAGCTAGCAGGAGCGGCCTCCGGGGAAACCTATCTGGTGAGAGCCTACAAAATACCGGAAAGCTCCGGCTATTT
>JAGGXZ010000045.1 GCA_021162805.1 Candidatus Poribacteria bacterium | reverse complement strand
CAGGATCAACCAGGAGCAAGCGGTCACGCTCAGAGACATTGAGAAGAACCTGGTGGTTGAAACCTCCCAGATCGATCAGACCAGACAGGTTCAATTGGCTGAGATAGATAAGACCTTGAAGGTGGAGTTAGCAAGGATAGCGCAGGAGCAGGCTGTGCTGGAGAGGGAGATAGAGAAGACGCTGCACGTTGAGAAGGCCCGCATAGCGCAGGAGCAACAGGTCATGGAGAGGGACATTGAGAGAACACTGAACGTGGAGACGGCCAGGATCAATCAGGAGCAAGCCGTTACTCTCAGAGACATTGAGAAGAACCTGGTGGTTGAAACCTCTCAGATCGATCAGACCAGACAGGTTCAATTGGCTGAGATAGATAAGACCTTGAAGGTGGAATTAGCAAGGATAGCGCAGGAGCAGGCTGTGCTGGAGAGGGAGATAGAGAAGACGCTGCACGTAGAGAAGGCTCGCATCGCCCAGGAACAACAGGTCATGGAGAGGGATATCGAGAGAACTCTGAACGTGGAAACTGCCAGGATCAACCAGGAGCAAGCGGTCACGCTCAGAGACATCGAGAAGAACCTGGTGGTTGAAACCTCCCAGATCGATCAGACCAGACAGGTTCAATTGGCTGAGATAGATAAGACCTTGAAGGTGGAGTTAGCAAGGATAGCGCAGGAGCAGGCGGTATTGGAGAGAGAGATAGAAAAGACGCTGCACGTTGAGAAGGCCCGCATCGCCCAGGAACAACAGGTCATGGAGAGGGATATCGAGAGAACTCTGAACGTGGAAACTGCCAGGATCAACCAGGAACAGACCGTGCAATTGAGGGACATTGAGAAGAACCTAGTTGTGGAGACCTCCCAGATCGATCAGACCAGACAGGTTCAATTGGCTGAGATAGATAAGACCTTGAAGGTTGAGACGGCGCGTATCGCCCAGGAGCAGACGGTTCAATTGAGGGAGATCGAGAGGATGTTGAACGTTGAGCTCTCCAAGGTAAACATGGAACAGGCGGTGTGGGAGAGGGAGATCCAGAAGGATTTGGCCGTCGAGCTGGCTCAGATCTCACGTGATAGGCAGGTCCAACTGGCCGAGATCGAGAAGACACTGGCCGTTGAGAAATCGAGGATCAATCAGGAATTGGTTGTGACGTTGTTGGATGAGGACAGGAAGATCCAGGTGTTCAACAAGCACAAGATCACGGAGCTCGCCGAGAAGGATCAGTTGGAGGCCGTCGCGCAGAAGGTGGGAGCCGAGGTCAACGTCACAGCTACTCAACGCGTTAAAGAGGCTGAGTGGCAGCGTGAGGTGGCATTGATCAACGCTGAGGCCCAGGCTAAACCTATCGAACGTATCGCCGAGGCAATTCTGGCCGAGGCGAAGGCGAAGGCACAAGGTGAGATGGCCCACTTGGAGGCCAGAAACGTCGCCGAACAGAGGGTGCTTGTTCAGGAGGCATTGCTCTCATTGATCGAGACCTCACCTCAACTGTTTGAGCGGCTGATGAAGCCGGTTGAGAGGATCGGTGAGATCAAGATACTGGATATGGGCGTAAGCGGAGGTAAAGGGATAGACAAGAGCACGATGGGGCGCGTCGCGGCAAGCCTGCTTGATACCAGCGCCCTTATGCCCATTCTTAAAGAGCTGTTCAGCTTCGCTGAGGTTGACGCCGAAAAGATAGCGGATAAAATTGCACAATACCTGGCCGATCTGCTTAGGGTTCAGACCGGCGGGCCGGCGGGAGGCTGATCCGATTGAGATCGGAGGAGATTCGACCGACAACCCGAGATGAGCTGTTCGTCTCGATGTTTAAGAAGAAAAGGCGCCGTGTCAGAACCAAATGCCGTGTCTGTCGCGTAAATCAGGGAAAGCGTTACTGTCAGGCGCTGAAGGTCGTTATCTGTCCATCCTGCTGCCGCAGGCTTCGAGGTAACATCAAAGGATGCAATGAGAGCTGTTATTACTATGCACCGCTGATCCGACGCAGCAGAGCATTACCGGAGGAGAAATTCCCGGTCTATACCTGTCTGGCAACCGATTCTATGCTTCAGGGAATGGTCTCGGCTGTGATAGCCCGTAAAAAGCCGGACGGTAATCTGCAGGCCATGTTTATCCTGCTTGATCTCTGGAAGAGGGGGATAAGGGATTGCTTCGTGGACGCCGATCTGACGGAGGAGGAGCTCAAGGAACAGGTCGAGCGTAGAGGTGAGGTGCCGTTCAAGGAGATAAGCTTCGAGGAGTTCCAAAGGCTGATCAGATGGGGGCTTGAGATAGCCAAACAGGTTGGAACGCCCATACCGGAGGAGTTTAGGATATGGGGGAAGATGCTGGGCGATCTATCGAAGGTTCCACCGCCTAAAGGTTCGCTTTACAAATGCGCTAAATGCGGAGGAGATCTGCCGGATGAGGTGGTGGAACTGATGAAGCAATACGCCCAGCAGGATGACATCCAGTTTTATATTCTCTGTCGCAAATGCGGCGGACAGTTCGAAGATTGAAAGAGGCAGGTGAGTTGGAGTTGAAGATCAAGGTGAAATTCCTCAGGGTCATTTCCTATCTGATAGGTGTGGTTCTGCCGACCCTGGCCTTAGCGGCGGCGGTATCCGAAACGGCACAGGATAAAACCATCTGGAGGAAACTCCTCGATTTTATAAACGATCACACACTGCTTTCGGGAGCTATCTTCGTGGTACTTACCACGATCGTCACCACTATTTTCAGCTTGATCCGCAAGGATAAGTGCCTCAAGAAGCTCCGCGGCAAATTCGTCAGGCTTCAACTGAGGAATGAGCAATTCTATGACGGCATATTCAGACTTGAGACCACAGGTATCGAGATCGTCTCCGAGAAGCTCAGGGTTGAGGGCAAAGAGGCAAGTTTTCTCCTCTCAGGTAAGTGGAAGGATCAGGTTCACGCCTTCGTCAGATATCATGACGTGATGTTGGAGCATGAGAGGCAGGAGAGGGATAATGAGCTCGAGAAGGTCTATCATCCCAGACTCGCCGTCAGGCTTCGCAGAAAAATTAAGGTTGCCTTTAATACCCTCAAAAACGCACTCAATCAGATTCTCACGAAGATAATCGGACAAGTTAAAAGCCGTTTTAAAGCGGTTGAAGCTCAGAAATTCATCGAGGAGACCTCCCGTGAGGCGTTGGAGTATACGGTTGAAACGGTATATGACCGGCTGATAGACCGCCTTGTCGGCACAAAGGTCGTCGTAGCAGCCGGTAAGCAGGAATATGAAGGAGTGCTTGCGGACTACACCAACGAGTGGATCGAGCTGATGGAGGTCAATTACAGGGATTACTGGGAGTTTCAAGTCTGGGAGAGAGATCGTAAGAAAGGAACCGCTTACATAGATCCTCACGGCTTAAAGTTCGAAAGACAAGGAGATAAGCTGATCATATATAACCGCGGTCCATTCCGAGTTCAGCTTCAGAAGCTGGGGTTTCGTGGCAGAAGGCCCAATGTTGAATGGAAGATATACAAGTTCATCGAGCCCTTCGGCAAGTTCGAGATCACGCTCAGGCCGGTTGCAGGTGTGGTTGTTTCGCCCTTTGAGGATGTTAAAACGGCGATTCCGATTCCTTTCCATGAATATCAGGAGATAAAGCTCTCCTTCGAAACCCACCGTATGGCCGATATCACGATGCCTCGCGGATACGCCAGCATCAGACACCGCTCTGAGAAGTATGAACCCAAGCTGCTGAGCCTCAGCACGCTCACCGAGATGATATTGAGCGAGACGCCGAAGGATTTCCTGCTCACGGATAAGGACGGGCATCCCCTGAAATATATCAACATCCGTCACGGATATGTGACCAATCTCGAGGAGAACAGGATGGACGTCAAGGAGATCGCACACGCCTACGCACGTAGATGGGAGGTGGAGAGGCTATATGAGGATGCCGATTCCAGACTCAGGCCGCTCGGAAAGCTCCTCGGCAACGGAAACGGCAGGATAAAATCCCCTCGTACCGGAGCGACAGTCGCCCAGATGGCGCTGTTGAAGATATTGAGTCTCGATCGCAACCTGAGAAGACCGAAACCGCAGATCCTTTACTTCCCCCTGGCCTTTGCCGGTAAGGGTAAATATAAAGGTAGGAGCATCGGCATGCCGGTGAAAGTCCTGATGCTGACCGGAAACGTGAAGGATCTGGAATTCGCCGCCCTCCAAAGGGTCAAAGCCGTCGGAAACAGGAAGGTCATCCTGCAGAGGACGAAGGATAAAAAACTGCCTCGCCTCGATAAATCCCATATCCTCTGGATAAGCTATGCTGAGATCTCGGATGAGAGATATCGGTTCAACTACGATATCGAGAAGAGGATCAAGAGTTATGTCGCTAATGGCGGCGTTGTTATAGCGATGGGTCAAAAGAGCAGGCCGAGGCGATCATGCAGGACGACATGGCTCCCTGAGCCAATTGTAGGGAGGAAATCAGATCAGATCCAGGAGTTCGATGCCGAATCTCAGGCCGACAACCTCTTCCAGAAACCGAATAAGGTGAAATCCGGACATCTCGTCGTCAGCGATCCGTGGATCAAATGGAGCGATAACTATGAGGTGCTGGCCACCGTTAAACTCGACGGCCAGGAGGCCGCTGCCATCCTGAAGCTGGAATATGGCGACGGCATGTTCATCGTCACCGCCTTGAAGAATGAAACCCCGGATAACATCAAGCTCAACGCGCCCATAATGGAAAACCTGATACATTACGCCGTGGAATGGCTAAACAGGAAACAGAAGGAGCTGAAGAAGGAAAGAAGATGGGTGGCTTAAAGGTGGTAAGGAGATCCAGGTTTAAACCCAGAAGCTCCAAAGCGGCTGGGATCATAAAGGTCGCCGTGATAGGGCTCGGACGGATCGGGATCGAGACGGCGGCCTTGATCTACAAGAAGGATGGATATGAGCTCGTCGGCCTGGTGGATATATCGCCTGACCTCATCGGCAGGGATCTCTCCGATCTGGCGGAATTGGATGGAAGGACGGGAATTGAGGTGGTAAAGGAGATCGGACGGGTTCATCCCACACCTGATGTGGCGATTCTCACGACCGCCTCCACGCTTCCCTCTGTTTTCCCCACCTTAAAGGAGCTTATCCTCGCCGGGATAAACGTCGTAACCTCCTGTGAGGAGCTGATCTTCCCGTGGCTTAACTCACCTGAGATGGCGGATGAGCTGGATGAGCTGTGTCGTCGAAACGGGACGATCGTATATGCAACGGGGGTGAACCCGGGCTTTGTGATGGACAGGCTTCCCGCCTTCCTCGCTCAGGTGTGTCAGGAGGTAAGTCGGATCGAGGTGATCAGAGTTGTCAACGCTTCAACGAGGCGCAGGGCCCTTCAGGCAAAGATCGGATCGGGATTGACGGCCGGGGAGTTCATAGAAAGAATATCACGGGGTGAAGGGGGACATGCCGGCCTGAGCGAGTCGCTTGCCTACCTTGCCTGGAGGTTGGGTCTCGAGGTGGACGAGATCGAGGAGGAGATCAGCCCTGTCATCGCCCGAAGGGAGGTTAAGACGGAGTTCTTCAACGTCCCGCCCGGCCGCGTGATAGGCGTACGGCAAAGGGCAACGGGCAGGTATAAAAAGGGGAACGAGCCCATCAGGTTACGTTTGGAGATGTATCTGGATGCGGAAAATCCACGCGACGAGGTGAAAATAGAGGGTATACCGCCCTTGCATCTCAGAATTGAGGGCGGAACCCCAGGGGATCAGGCGACATCCGCCATTCTCGTCAACTCCATCTCCTTCCTTTCAGAGATGGAGGCGGGGTTAAAGGTTTAGATCTATTCGCTCTTCTTCTCCCCGGATGAGCTTTCAGACTTTGAAGCGTTCTCCTTTTCCTTCTTTTCAGCCCTCTTATAGCTTTCGCTGCGGTAATCGGTGGCATAGAAGCCGGACCCTTTAAAGATCACCCCACCTCCTGCGCTTATGAGCCTTCTGACCTCGCCGCCGCATTCAGGGCATACCTTGATCGGTTCCTCGCTCATGCTCTGAAATCTCTCAAACCTGACGCCACATCTCTTACATTCATACTCGTAAGTCGGCATCTCAACCCCTCCTTTCGACCGGACCTCTCTTTAAACCTCCAAAGCCATCAAGCTCATCCTTGAAAAACCGATAAGATTATATCAAATAAGACTTCGTCTCATCAAGATGGAGCAACAGGCCGCAGGGGTTTTCAACGCTTTCCGCTGGCGCTGTAGCAGCAGGCCCCGTGCCTGCCGGATTCGGAGGCACGCACAGGGAAACGCCCTTACCACGCCTGATTATGCCAAATCATTGAAAAGCCCTGCTGGGCACGCAGCTTCCTTGACTTTAATCTAAGAAAGGGATATAATTACGATGTAATTTCATCTCATCGATTTTCCCCCCGCTCGGTTCATCAGAGATATAAGGGAGGTGTGGGAATTGCTCGCTCGCAAGGTATGGCTCCTCAACCAGAGGGGTCAGGCGATAGTGGAGTATACGATAATCACGGGGCTGATCGGATTAGCTCTGACGGCGACGATAGCCAATGTAGGCGACCAGATAATGGATATCTGGAATGATTTGATGCAGGATATGGATGTGATAGATGACGGGGTATCCGATTTAGATGTGGTGTTTCCCCAAAGCCAGGTCAACGGCACGGATCTCGACGGCGGTAGCAGCAATATCGGAGGAGGCACGAACGACAACGAATCCGGTGGTTACAGGGATGAAACGAGCGGTGGGGGAGGGGTACCGCCTATTTAATTTTCCGCCTTCCCTTCCACCCGTCGACGACACCCCATATCCATGCGGCCAGGGCTTGAGCTATTCCAGTGTAGAAAAGATATCTGACGGGCCTGAAGACTATTTTTCTGCCTCCGCTCCAGTTACAGATGAGATACTCCTTGGAGGGATAAGCGTTGATATACGAGATGAGGATTCCAGATAAAACCACGATAAGGATCAAGATTCCCTTACCCCATTTTCGAAGGTAAATCTGCCCAGAGCCCGGCAGGAAGAGCGACATCAGCATCGCCCTCCACGAGGGCTTTCCAGTTCCTATCTCCGCCATTTCCTCCTCCTCATTTCAGTGATACGAGGTATACCCCGCCGCAGATGATGACCGCTCCTACCACCCTCGTCCATGGTATGTGTTCTTTAAATATAAACCATGAGATGAATATGGCGAACACATAGCTCAGGCTTAACATCGGGTATGCCATGCTCAGCGGAACCCTTGACAGAACCACCAGCCATAACATCGAGGTGAAGACGAAGATCAGAAGCCCAAATATGACGAATGGGTTTGATGCTGCTCTGATAAATGAGCTCTTGATCACATCCAGGTTTCCCGTTATCCTACCTACTTGGCTCATCCCCTGCTTTAACATCGTATGCCCCATCACCGTAAAAAGCACGTTGACCAATATAAGCGCTATATCCCTCATCCTCTTTCCTCCCTGCCGATTACCTCCCGCACATAATATATCGGCTTATTCTGGGATTCGAAATAGGTTCTGACGATCAGCTCACCCAACAGCCCCATTGAAATGAACTGGACGCCGACCAAGATCAGCAGTATCCCAAGCATCAGAAGCGGCATGTGTTCGAGAAGAGAGATCTTATACGGATCGGGGAGGAACAGCTTGCCTATGGAGAGATAGGTGCAAATGAGAAACCCGATCGTCCCTGATATCAGCCCGACCAGCCCGAAGACTTGAATGGGTCTTGTGGCATAACGGAGGAGAAAATTAACGGTTATGAGGTCGAGGAGTACTCTGATCGTTCGGGAGATGCCATACTTCGACCTGCCATGTAGCCTGGGATGATGCCTGACCTTGATCTCAGCTATCCTCGCCCCGGCCAGTGCGGCCAGAGCAGGTATAAATCGATGCATTTCACCATAAAGTTTGATATCCCTAACCAGATCGCTTTTATACGCCCTCAGAGTGCAGCCGAAGTCATGCAACTTGATCCCTGTGCTCTTTTTGATCAGACGATTGGCGAGCCATGAGGGGATCTTTCTGAGAAGCAGTTTATCCTTCCTGTCGGCCCTCCATCCGGCCACGAGATCATATCCCTCCTGGAGTTTCTCTATCAGTAGACCGATGTCAGCCGGATCGTTCTGCAGATCGCCGTCCATGGTGATGATTATCTCTCCCTTCGCGAAATCAAATCCCGCGCTCAGAGCAGGAGTCTGTCCGAAATTCCGCCTGAACCGAATTACCTTAAGATGTCGATCCTTCTCGGTCAATTTCCTCAGCAGCTCATAGCTGCCGTCATCGCTGCCGTCATCCACTATAATGATCTCATATGATCTGTTCAGTTTCCTCAGCTCCTCGGTAAGCCTTCGATGAAGTTCCTCCAGATTTTCGACCTCGTTATAGACTGGAACGACGACCGATATCTCCACCTTTTTCATCCCCGGACTCCATATATATCGTTGATGTAAAGGATCTTCAAGGGAGACAGGAATCGCCTGTCTCCCCGCCATGTCGGAAATCTATCTCTCCGATTTCAGCCGTCCCCAACAGGTTGTCAAAAGTCCTGACGGGTTAACGGCTACCATCAGAGGACCTTTCATCAATTGGTTGATCTCATCCTCGCTCAGTTCCCTTGACCACATGCTCACCTCATCTATCACGGCATTGAGGAACTGGCCGTCCTCCCTGTGAGCGATCATTATGGGCCTGGTTCCGTTACAGGCTTTGCCCCTTCGGCTCGAATCGGTGATAACAACCTTACCATCGATGTAGACCTTGGTATCCCCCTTCAGCTTATAGGTTCCGGCGACGAAATGCCATTCATCTTTGGTCAGTGCCCCACCATGTGGCTCGCTATGACCCGATCCACCGCACTGCCACAGGGAAAATCCAGCGCCTAGGTCGTCATAGACATATAATGCATATTCCCATTCCCCTGAGAACCCCTTCATGACGATGGGTTGTCTGGTCTGTGAGTGCGCGTCGGTAGCTACATTGAGCACCTTCACCCAGGCGCAGATGGAGAGCTCCCCCTCTTCCTCCTCGGCCTGTGGGCTGAAATCCTCATCGATCTGCACATAATTGCTCTTGCCATCGAACTCCAGCGCCTTGCCGAACTTCCCATCCACCCATTTCGGATTCTTGACCAGCTTTCCGACGAGACCGGATTTCGACAGGTCATAGGTTTTGTCCCCATTTCCCTCATCAAAGGGCAGATACAGGATCAAAGCCTTGTCATCTGAGAGCTTCGCGACACCCGCTGAAAGCAGCGAGCCCGCCAAACAGAACATCGTGAGGACAAAAATAACAGTTCTCATCAACTACCCCCCTTTATGTGAATTTTGAAGTAACGCTCCCACTCGCACAGAGAGGAGCAAATTCGCCTGCAAAATTATAATCCCCTTCGATCTTCATCGTCAAGAGGACGCCGTAAAGTGCCAGGGCTTTTCAACGCTTAGATAAGGATAAAACCTCTCCTTTCTTATACACCCTTAGGTAAACTGAACTCGGCCTTCATCGTTTTTCAGCCGTGAGGTTGGGGAAGGTAGGTATGAGGGATATTCTGGATAGATTTAAAAGGCTAAGGGCATATGCGGAGCTCACGGATAGGTTGAGATCGGGCGAGAGGTTGATATCCGTACATTCGCTGTACGGCTCAGCCCGATCGCTGCTTGTGGCCTCGCTGCATGAGGAAATGAACCTCCCCATACTGACGATCACCTCATCACAGGAGGAGGCGGAGAAGCTGTTCGCCGATCTGAGCTGGATCGGCGAGGAGAGGCTTAGGATCTTCCCGGAGTGGCATTCGCATATATATGCCGATACCTCCCCGCCTAAGGGGGTTATAGCCGATCACATGTCGGCCCTGGCGGCGTTGATAGAGGGTGAGAGCACCGTGACGATCTGCCCTATCGCCGCCCTGATGCACAGGATAATCCCCAAGAGGGTCCTGTCCCGAAACCTCTTCAGACTTCGCCGCGGCACTGAGATCTCTCCACTGAAGCTGGCCGAAAGGCTTGAGCGATCCGGATATGATCGGGTGCCGATGGTTGAGGTGAAGGGGCAGTTCGCCCTTCGAGGCGGGATACTGGACGTCTATCCGTTGACGGCCGACCTGCCCGTCAGGCTGGAGTTCTTCGGCGATGAGATAGATTCCATCCGATCTTTCGATCCGTCCACCCAGCGCTCCATCTCCCACATGGATGAGATCACAATCCCGCCCGCAAGGGAGTTCGTGTTAGAGGATGAGGCGATCGAGGAGTGGGAGGAGAGGTTCGAAAGGCTCTACAGCCAGGAGCGAAATCCCGCCATCCGCGAGAAGCTTGAGGAGCTGGATATGAGGATCAGCGGGGTGGAGGATCTGGAGGGATTGGACCCGTATCTGATCTTCATATATCCCGATGCCGGGACGATCCTCGACTACCTGCCCGAAGACAGCCTCGTGCTCATGGACGAACCGGTGTGGATCGAGAGGGAGGCGGAGAAGTTGATGGAGAGCATGAGGACGATCTATCGTAAGAGACGGGATCTAGGGCATCTTGCCGTGCCGCCCGATGGGGCTTTCCTGGGGTATGATGAGGTTCTCAAGCGGATATCCCGTTTCACCTCGATATCCCTTTCGCTGACGGCACGTCCGGACGGGGACGGAGTGATCTTCGACACCCGATCGCCCGGAATCCACGGCAACGTCAGGGTTTTCCTCGAGGAGCTGAGGAGATGGCAGGAGAGGGGTTACTCGATACATATCTTTTGCGAAAGCGAGGGAAAGATGAAGCGGATGGAGGAGGTGATCGAGGCGTATAACCTCGATAGATCCTCCATATCGCTGAGTATCGGAAGCCTTTCGGCAGGCTTCGTCTCGGATGAGTTGAGGATGATCCTCTTCTCCGACGCCGAGATCTTTGATAGAAGAGGGTATAGAGTCCACAGGCGGCGGAAATTCAGGGAGGGAGCGCCGATCCTGAGCTATACCGATCTGAAGGAGGGGGATTACGTCGTCCACGTCTCCCACGGCATCGGGATCTATGAGGGGCTCAGGAGGATGAAGGTCGAGGGATCGGTTCAGGATTTCCTGGCGATAAGATATGCGGGCGGGGATCGGCTTTACGTGCCGACGTATCAGATCAACCTCGTCCAGAAATATATAGGCGGATCGGAGGAGGCGAGGGTCAGGATAGACAAGCTCGGCGGCACGTCATGGAGGAGGGTCAAACAGAGGGTTAAGGAGTCGGTCCGGAAGCTCGCCGAGGAGCTCTTAAATCTGTATGCGGCACGGCAGACGCTTCCCGGCCATGCCTTCTCCCGGGACACCCCATGGCAGAGGGAGTTCGAGGCCCTCTTCCCCTATGAGGAAACGCCGGATCAGCTCAGGGCGATAGAGGAGGTCAAGCGGGATATGGAGCAGCCCAGACCGATGGATAGATTGATCTGCGGCGATGTGGGATACGGCAAGACGGAGGTCGCCATGAGGGCCGCCTTTAAGGCCGTCATGGATAACAAACAGGTGGCCGTGCTGGTTCCGACAACCGTGCTGGCACAGCAACATTACATGACCTTCACCGAAAGGTTCGTCGATTTCCCCATACGGATCGAGATGCTCAGCAGGTTTCAAACGCTCAAGCAGAAAAGGGAGATCCTGGAGGGGCTCCGGCGTGGAACCGTTGACATAGTGATCGGAACGCACATGCTCCTTCAAGACGACGTGAAATTTAAAGATCTGGGGTTGCTGATCATCGACGAGGAGCATAAGTTCGGCGTCAGGCAAAAGGAGAAGATGAAGCAACTGCGCAAGGAGGTGGACGTTCTGACCATGACCGCCACGCCTATTCCGAGGACCCTTTACATGGCCGTATCCGGCATAAGGGATATGAGCGTGATAGAGACCCCTCCCGAAAACCGAAAGCCGATAGAGACCTACGTCATGGAGTATGATCCCCAGGTCGTAAGGGAGGCCATCCTCAACGAGATGGCGCGGGGAGGGCAGGTTTTCTACGTCCATAATAGGGTTGGGACGATCGCCTCCACGGCTCTCAAGCTTCAGGAGCTGGTGCCCGAGGCACGCATAGCGGTCGCCCACGGTCAGATGTCCGAGAGGATGTTGGAAAAGGTGGTCCTGGACTTCATAGCGCGAAAATATGACGTTCTGGTTTGCACCACGATCATCGAGTCGGGCGTGGACATGCCCAACGTCAACACGATAATAATCGACAGGGCCGATATGCTGGGTCTGGCACAGCTATATCAGCTGAGGGGAAGGGTCGGCAGATCAGATGAGAAGGCATACGGATATCTCTTCTACCCTAAGGCGCGATCGATAACCGAAGGGGCGCAGAAGAGGCTGAAGGTGATCGAGGAGTTCACCGATCTTGGATCGGGATTCAAGATAGCGCTGAGGGATATGGAGATACGGGGCGTGGGGAACATCCTCGGCCCTGAGCAGCACGGTCACGTCAACGCCGTGGGATATGAGCTTTACTGCAAGCTGCTCCAAGAAACCGTCAGGGAGCTTAAGGGCGAGGAGGTGGAGGAAGAGGTCGAAACCAGGATAAACCTACCTCTGAAAGCTTACATACCGGATGGATATGTGCCTGACTCCTTCCAGAAGGTCTCCCTTTACAAGCGCATCGCGTCCGTGAGGGACAGGGAGGACGTGGAGGATCTCAGGGAGGAGATGGAAGACAGGTTCGGACCGATACCCGAGCCGGCCCGAACGTTGCTTGAGGTGGCCGATATCAAGCGCATGGCGGGTCGGCTCGGCGTGGAGGCGATCTCCTCAGACGGCGAATACATCAGGATCGTCTTCGATGAGAGGAGGGCGAAGGTCGATCCTGAAAGGATCATATCGCTCGTGCAGTCCGACAGGCGGTTTTCGCTGACGCCGCCGGGAAAACTCACCGTGAAGCTGGAAAGGAGAATGAAGAAGGGGGAAATATGCAAGGCCGTAAGAGAGGTGTTAGAGAATTTAGGGGCGATACCTCGCCCTTTTCCACAAAATCCTAATGAGGAGGTAGTTACATGAAGGTCGGTAGATTAAATCCGTTTTTCCTGCTTGTGTTCCTTGCCGTTGCTTTAACTACAACCCTTCTGGCGTCTGCCGGGGAGAAGGACAAGCCCGATGAGGTCATACTCGCCGAGTTCACCTGGAACGGCGAGAAGGTAACCGTCACCCTGGATGAGCTCGAGAAGGAGATCAGTGAGCTGCCCAAGTATAAGCAGAGGAAATACGCCACCGAAGAGGGGAGGAAGGAATATCTGACGCTGATGGCCGAAAGCAGATTGGTGCTTAAGGCCGCCGAGGAGAAGAGATACGGCGCCAGGGATGACCTGCTCGATAAGGTCGATGATTACCTGCGTGACCTGATGATAGAGAAAATCACGGACGAGATGGTCGAGTCGAAGATCAAGGTGACTGAGGAGGAGATGAAGCGGTACTACGAGGAACATAAGGACGAATTCGTCGAGCCGGAGAAGATCAGGCTGACCTGCATAACGATCCAGGCTGAAAAGGGCAAAGAGGAGGAGGCCAAGAAGAAGGCCGAGGAGATCTATAGGAGGATCAAGGAGAAGGGGGAGGACATCAAGAAGGTTGCCAAGGAGATATCGGACAAGGGCGAAAACATGGGCCCCGGCGGCAGAAACAACGGTGATACGGGGTTCTTCTCTCGCAATAGCTTCCCCTCGGCCAAGAAGTTCACGGAGGCCGCTTTCTCGCTCAAACCCGGTCAGATGTACGATGGTATCTTGGAACAGGATATCGGGGAGACAAAGTACTACATGATCTTCAGATGTGAGGAGAGAAAGCCCGCAAGGCAGAAGGAGTTCAGCGAGGAGGACGTGCAAAGAAGCATAAAGAGAACGCTCGAAAGACAGAAAAGGGAGGAGCTCACGAATAAGTGGATATCCTCGCTAAAGAAGAAAGCAAAGGTGAAACTCTATCCGGATAGAATCCCTGAGGATGTGAAATCCCCTAAGAAATCTCCCGTTGAGATCGTCCTGGCCGAGTTCAAGTGGGGTGGGAGGAAATATAAGATCACGCTCCAGGACGTTCAGGATTCCTTCAACAAGATGTCGAAATACAAGCGGAGCAGATACAAGGGCAAGGAGGGGATTGAGAAACGGCTCAACGAGATACTCGAGGATATGCTTAAAGTTAAGGCCGCCGAGGACAAAGGGTATAACGTCGATCTCGATATAGCCCGTAAGACGACGGAGTACCTCAACCAACTCATGGTCGAGAAGATCGTGGAGGATGAGGTCGATGCCAAGGTGAACGTGACCGAGGATGAGATGAAGCAGTACTACGAGGAACATAAGGACGAATTTGTCGAGCCGGAGAAGATCAGGCTGACCTGCATAACGATCCAGGCTGAGAAGGGCAAAGAGGAAGAGGCCAAGAAGAAGGCCGAGGAAATATACAAGAGGATCAAGGAGAAAGGGGAGGATATCAAGAAGATCGCCAAGGAGATATCGGACAAGGGCGAAAACATGGGTCCCGGCGGAAGAAACAACGGTGATACGGGGTTCTTCGACAGGGATACATATCCGATGGCTAAGGAGTTCACCAAAGCCGCTTTCTCGCTCAAACCCGGTCAGATGTATGAGGGCGTCCTGGAACAGGATATCAGAGGGACGAAGTATTACATGGTCTTCAGGTGCGAGGAGAGAAAACCCAAAAGACAGAAGAAGTTCTCCGAGGAGGACGTAAAGAGGGAGATCAGGAGGGAGCTGGAGAGGGAGAAGAGACGACAGCTCCTGGAAAGCTGGCTCAACGGCCTGAAGAAGAGGGCCAACTTCAAGATCTATCTCGACCGCCTGCCGCCTCCGAAGAAGGCCGCAACGAGCTCATAGCGGAAGATCGAGGGATCTGTTCAGAATCCGCCGTCCAAAGCTTCTGGGCGGCGGATGTTTCAATGACGGCTAGGCCGAATGGCTCAACGACTACGAATGATCGCTACACGATGACGGAGGGTCGAAGATGATAACCGCCTTCATTATGTTCGCGCCCTTATGCCTTTCAGCTTTACCGCCTTATCCTCCGAGTCCCATTATCGAATCGGTCTCCTTCGATCCATCCTCACGGATCATCATAAAGGCTGAAGGCAGCGACAACTGGCCGATCACATGGGGGGACGACGACCGCCTCTATACCGCCTATGGCGATGGATGGGGATTCGAGCCCAAAACCGAGAGAAAGCTCAGTCTGGGGATCGCCCAGATCATAGGATTTCCCCCTGATTTCCGCGGCGTCAACATCCGGACTTCCACCGGCGAGCATATCGGGGATGGCCCCAAAGGCGCGAAGGCCAGCGGGATGCTTATGGTGGACGGCGTGCTATACATGTGGATACGCAACGTCGGCAATTCGAGGCTCGCCTGGTCGGAGGATCACGGTAAAACCTGGAGCTACGGATTCCGATTCAGGACGAGCTTTGGCTGTCCCACCTTCCTCAATTTCGGCAGAAACTATGGGGGCGCCCGCGATGACTACGTTTACGTTTATTCTCAGGACGGTCCGGGCGCATACGAATCATATGATAGGATCGTGCTGGCCAGAGTTCCGAAATCCAGGATAAGGGACAGAGAGGCATATGAGTTCTTCAGGGGGATGGATGATGAGGGGAAGCCCCTTTGGACGGATGATATAGAGGCCCGGGCTCATGTCTTCGCCTTTCACGGCAACTGCCAAAGGTTAGATGTCGTCTATAACCCCGGCATCGGGCGATACCTGATGACGCTGGGGTTCAACCACAGGGGCGGATGGGGATTGTTCGACGCCCCTGAACCATGGGGGCCATGGACGACCGCCTTTTACACGGATCGTTGGGATTGCGGAGATACACATTCCTATCGCCTCCCGACCAAGTGGATCGGCAGGGAGGGTAGGGAGATGTATCTTCTCTTCTCGGGCAGAGGCAGATACGATGCCTTCTGCGTGCGCAGGATAAGACTGAAGCTCAGATAGGGGTGGTTCTATATGAGGCTTATCTCCGCGAGGTATATCGCCGAAGGCGGTAGGGATGTGCCGCTCCCCTCATGGCTGGAGTAGTATGAGACTAAGGCGCGGCGTTCATCCAAGGCCACAAAACCGGGATAGGAGTTATCACCTCCGCTCGGAAGCACAGCGGCTTCATGAAGCTCATCTCCTGCGAGCCAGTAAAGAACGGTCTTGGGATCTTCGGGGCCCATCGTCCTTCGGCCTCCGGCTAAATAACGTTCCCCCCATTTCACAAGCATAGGGCCGCCGACGTTGCGGTCCAGCTCCTTCCTTATCCATTCCGTGTAGGGTGGTTTAGATCGGCATAAGAGGGCCTTCTTACCCTTCCCATCCCTGACAAGAGCCAGTATGGAGCCATCCTCCTCGAAGAGAAACGCCGTCTCGTCTCCATATCTCTCGGCGAACAGCCCCCTAAATCGCCATATCAGTCCATCCTCGCTTTCAAGCAGGGCGGCCTCTATGAGCTCGGGGGTGGACTCACCCTCCAACAAGGGGGCGAATTCCCTCCGTCTCCTGCCACAGATGTAAGCCATTCCTCCATAGGAGGCGGCCCTCCAGATGTAGTGACCATATGTGCCCTCTAACATCCTCGGCCCCTCCCAGGTGAGGCCGTCCTCACTCCAGACGCAGTACCCTAAGTGATCGTTGAGATCACGCTCGCCCCCAGGCGGAGGCACAAGCCATGTCCCGGTGTAAACGAAGAGCCGGTCGCGGAAAACGAGGAAGTGCGGGTCTCGAGTGTCCCTCCCCGGAACCCCGAACCTGAAGACCTCCTCCCACATCACGCCGTCCTCGCTTGAGAGTATGACGATATTTGATGTCGAGAAGACGCCATGGCCGTCCGGACAACTGCGAAACGTGAGGTACAGACGGTCGCCGAAGCGACAAAGGTCGGTGAAGGCGTTATGGTTTCCATCGTCGAATACTTTTCGCACCGCATCCACCCTTAACCTCGGTAAAGCAACCATGATGAACCTCCCTTCAGAGCGGCTTCAAAGAAGCATCTTACCAGATGAAGGCTAAGTTATCAAGTTATCAAAGTTATATCAACCACCAATTCTCGGGGTCTATAGACTTCAACCCCGGCTCTCTTTGATCTGGAGGCAGGGATTCGAGCAGTTGGCGCGCCTTTTCGCCGATCGCTCGCGCGGCCAGTTCGATGTTCCGCATCCCGATTTGCGGCGAGGCATGTTTACGAGGGTCCTGCCCGCCGATCCCAAAAGGCGGACTCATGTCCAAATCTATCGGCCCATCGCCTAGCTCGGACATATCTACAAGCTCCGGATAGAGGAACATCATATTGGATGTCTCCCACTTGGCAGCGTGATCCGTTCCCGATTCCTCGCATTCGCTCAGGCTAACCTCCCAAAGACCTATCCCTGCGACAGTTCCATCTGCTAAAACTGGCTCGAGCGCCTTGTTGATCATATCTATCTGCCCCTGCACGTTATGTCCGGAGACTCCTATGATCACTCGAAACCCTGTCCTTTTAAGCCTCTCGAATAGTTCAGTTAAAATTGGTATGAGATGTTCCAGGTTGAACCCACAGTGGAGATAGACCGGGGGATAGACGACACCGCCGAACATCTCAGCGCATTTGACCAGAACCCCATGGGCTTTAAGGGCATCGTTGCCTAGCGGTAGATGCCTGCCATGCCATTCGATCAGCCCAAAAGGAACATACACAACAGGGAACTTACGCAACGCCGACTCTAGCTGAGCTGGACGCATAAACTGCATCTGAACCTCCTGTGGTAGATATCTTTCCATCTCAAACCTCCTCGTCCAATCGGATCCGTAAGTCGGATAAGATGACATGAAATCTTACCACGCAGGATGGATCAAATTCAATGATTTCAGGGCCACCGGCATCTACTTCAGAGCGAATTGATGAAACGTGGTTCCTTCTTGCCCAACCGTTCGGTTGCTGATATAATAGGAGTGAAACGAAACACAGGGCAGGTGTTATGGATATGGCAGAAAGGTTCTACATAATAGACGGAACGGCGTATGCTTACAGGGCATATCATGCGATAAGCGGCCTTAGAACCTCCACCGGCATCCCTACTAACGCCGTCTACGGTTTCACCACCATGATGCTTAAACTCCTCCGCCAGGAGAAACCGGAGTATATGGCTGTGGTCTTTGACGCGGGGGGGAGCGAGAAGCGCGAGGGGCTGTTCCAGGAGTATAAGGCCAATAGGCCTGAAACCCCTGATGATTTCATCCAACAGATCCCCTTCATCATAGAGGTGACGGAGGCCCTCGGCGTGAAGTTCATCGAGATCGAAGGGGTGGAGGCGGACGATATCATAGGGACACTGGCCAAAATGGCTGAGAGGAAGGGGATCGACGTCCAGATAATCAGTAGCGATAAGGATATGCTCCAGCTTGTCTCAGAAAAGGTCAAAGTCAGGAGCATACATAGGGAGAACTTCATATACGACGAGGAAAGGGTTAAGGAGAGATTCGGCGTGGAGCCCGCTAGAATCCCTGATCTTCTGGGGCTAATGGGCGATCCCGTCGATAACATCCCGGGGGTGAAAGGGGTCGGAGTTAAGACCGCCCTCCAACTTCTCAGACGGTTCGGCACCCTGGAAAATACCCTGGATCATCTGAATGAGATCGAGAGCAAATCGCTCAGGGGAAAGCTGAGTACGGGAGCGGATATGGCGAGGCTGAGCAAGGAACTGGCTACCATTGACGTAAACGTCCCCCTTGATATCAACCTCGAGGATTTGAGGGTTAAAAACCCGGATCACGATAAGCTCCTTGATCTCTTCATGCAGCTCGAATTCAACAGCCTCCTGGATGAGATCAAAGCCCTGAAACCCTCTCAGGATGAGCTTCCCCTGGAATATCACACCGTCATGAGTGAGGAGGAGCTGGATGAGGTGATAGGAAGGATCGAGGAAGCGGGGGAGTTCGCTATAGATCTTGAAACGACGTCGCTAGATCCTATGAAGGCTGAGATAGTGGGCATATCCATAAGCGTCAAACCCCGTGAGGCCTTCTACATCCCGATATATCACTCCTACATCGGCGCTCCAAAGCTCCTCCCCAAGGAGTTGGTCTTGGAGAAGCTGAGGCCGTATATTGAGTCGGCCGATTACGGGAAGATCGGACAGAACATCAAATACGACCTGGAAGTGCTGTGGCAGAGCGGGGTTAAGATGGAAGGCTTAAACTTCGACACGATGCTGGCCTCATACGTGTTGAATCCCACCGCCTCGCATAACCTCGATAATCTCGCCATGGTGCACCTCGATAGGACGATGATATCCATAGATGAGCTCATTGGCAAGGGGAAGGATCAGATATCGATGAGTCAGGTGTCGGTAGAGGATGTTAGCAGGTATGCGTGTGAGGATGCCGAGGTGACATACGAGCTGAAGGCCGTCCTGGCGAAAAAGCTGAAAGAACAGGGGCTGGAGAGGGTGTTTTACGAGATAGAGATGCCGCTTGTGCCCGTGTTGGCCGAGATGGAGATGACGGGCGTCAAGGTGGACGTGGACTACCTCAGGAAGCTCTCCAAGGAGATGGGTGCGAAGCTGAGGGAACTGGCGGGAAAGATATATGAGCTGGCGGGCGAGGAGTTCAACATAGGCTCACCCAAACAGCTCGGCAGGATCCTCTTCGAGAAGCTCAAACTGCCCAAAAAGAGGCGAACTAAGACCGGATACTCGACGAACGAGCAGGTTCTCAGGTCTCTCTCCCAACTGCATGAGCTCCCCGCGCTCGTTCTGGAATACAGGCACTTTTCGACGCTGAAATCGACCTTCGTGGACAACCTGCCTCAGCTGATAAATCCCAAAACGGGCAGGATACACACCGATTTCAATCAGGCGGCCACGGCGACGGGGAGATTGTCAAGCAGTAACCCGAACCTCCAAAACATCCCCGTCCGAAGCGAGGAGGGCCGCCAGATACGGCGTGCCTTTATCCCCTCTCGAGAGGGATGGCTGCTCCTTGTCGCCGATTACTCCCAGGTGGAGCTTCGAATACTGGCACATATTACGGGGGATGAGAGGCTTGTCGAGGCCTTTCAGAAGGGGCTCGACATCCACTCGGCTACGGCATCCCTGATCTTCGGCGTGCCCATAGATCAGGTGACGCCCGATATGCGGCGCAAGGCCAAAACGATAAACTTCGGGATCATCTACGGCATGGGCGCCAACAGGCTCTCCCAGGAGCTCAGAATAAGCTACGGTGAGGCCAAACGGTTCATCGAAAGCTATTTCAAGACATATCCCGGAATTCAAGCTTATCTGGAACAAACCGTTAAGGATGCCCTGGAGAACGGATACGTCACGACCCTGCTTGGAAGGAGAAGATATATACCTGAGATCCGCAGCGCCAGGCAGGTGACGGCGGAATACGGCAAGAGATTGGCGATCAACACGCCGATCCAGGGAACCGCCGCCGATATCATCAAGCTCGCCATGATCAAAATCTACGATTACCTGAAATCCACCGGCAAGAGGGCGAAGATGATCCTACAGGTGCACGACGAATTGGTCTTCGATCTGCCTGAGGATGAGGTGGATGAGGTGAGGGATAAGGTGAGGGAGATCATGGAGGGGGTTCTGCCGATGAGGGTTCCTCTCAAAGTGGACATAAACGTGGGGGAAAACTGGCTTGAGGCGAAATGAAACGAGGGCTTATAGTGGGACTCACAGGGGGAATAGCCTGCGGCAAGACCACCGTGGCGGGGATGCTGGAGGAGCAGGGGGCATATGTCATAGATGTGGACGGCATCGGACATGAGATGCTCAAAAGGGGAAGCCCCGCCTATGATGATCTGATCGAGACCTTCGGCATGGAAGTGCTGGATGAAAACGGGGATATCAGCCGTGAGAAGCTCGGCAGGCTTGTCTTCCAAAACCCAGAGATGAGGGAGAGGTTAAACGAGATCGTCCATCCGCGGATAATTCAAGCGTCGCTTGAGCGCGCGAGGAGGTTCGCCAGGGAAAATCCATGCGGAATCGTAGTTCTGGACGCCCCTCTGCTTTTTGAGGTGGGGATGGAGGGAGAGGTGGACGTCACGGTCGTGGTGACGGCGGACGAGAGGAAGCAGGTGGAGAGGCAGCTTGAGAGATGGAGGAGGATGGGCAGGGAGCCGGACGAGAGGGAGGCTTTGGCCAGGATAAGAGCTCAAATGCCGCTCGATCGTAAGATCGAGATGGCGGATTTCGTTATTGAGAACGACGGATCGATCGAAAAACTTCGAGAGGAAGTTGGGAAGCTATGGCGAAAACTACGCTTGCTCTCAGGGAAAACCCCGGATAAAACATAGGTTACGAAGACAACGATGAGCTCCGCCCCCTTGTCCTTCAGCTGAAAATAGGTTATCCTTTATCCGTGCGTTTATCTCTTGGATAGGAGGTAGGGAGATGGAATGGAAATATGATCTGGCGAAGTTCATTCCGTTCAGGGACAGGGAGGTATGTGAGAGGGTCAGGGCGATTAAAAAGGAGGAGATCTGCAATCATCCAAATCCCGATTTCAAGATAAGAATCATCGAGGAGAAGGATAGGTTCTATTTCGAGTTCGCCCTGGATATCGTCACACGGCTCAAAAGGGCGTTGGATGAGGGAAGGAATCTGGTGGCGATCTTCCCCGTCGGCCCGATGCCGCAATATCCGATAGCGGCTAGGATGATAAACGAGATGAGGATACCGTGCAAGCATCTGATCTCCTTCAACATGGATGAATATGCCGATCAGGACGGCAATTCCGCCCCTCCGGACTGGCCCGGATCGTTCCAGAAGGCGATGATGGAGAACTTCTTCCTACTGATAGATGAGGACCTTCGTCCGCCTGAGGAGAACATCCACTTCCCCAGCAGGGATAACATCGCCGATTACGGCAAGATGATCGAGGATCTGGGCGGAGCGGACATCTGTTACGGCGGCATAGGCTGGTGCGGACATATAGCCTTCTGGGAGGCCCATCTGGGCGATGAGTTCGGCGATGATCTGGAAGCTTACAAGCAGGCCACAGCGCGCCTTGTCGAGCTTCATCCCATGACCATAATGCAAAACGCCCTTCACTCCTTCAGCGGCGATTGGTCTTTGGTGCCGCCCAAGGCCTACACGATCGGGCCTAAGGAGATTCTGGGGGCGAAATACCGCAGCTTCTGGCTCGACGGTTACATCGGCGGAGGGGTGAGCTGGCAGAGGTTCATAGCTAGGCTCGTCGCACATGGTCCCGTTAACACCTACGTGCCGGGTTCGATACTCCAAACGGCTCCCACAACTTATACGCTTTTGGGAGGCGTGGCGGAGAACGTGGAGATACACATGGCATAATCCAGCCGCGCGGGGAAGGATAAAATCGGGATGGTGATCCGATATGAGGCTGAGAGAGGCTATTTTGTCGATTCTCATCATGCTCGCGCCTCTCCTCAGCGGTTTCCCGTGTTCGTGGTTCGAGGACGATTTCGCCACGGAGGTGGTGCTCAGCAGGCCCGGGATCTACTTCAATCTCGAACCGATAAAGCGAGGGAGGAACGTCAACCGGCTTAAGAAAAACAGATATCTCCTCTTCGAGGAATATGAAGGGGCGTTCGTGTATCGCTCGCACTACGATTCGAGGATGGCTGCGATACTGGAGGATATAAAGGCCCCAAACGGTCTCTGGGGGATCAGCGTGAGGATACAGATACCGATGAAGGTGTTGAAATGGAAGAGAGTTCGTACGGATATCGATCTGCCGCTCAAATGGTCCGAGTTCAAGCTCGATGAGGAGAAACTTCGGATGCTGGGATATAAGCTCAACGTGCGATCATACTCTGAGGATGAGATCAGCCTTGATATCATGAAGGATGATCTGAAATTTCACATCGCCGGCTATAAGACCAGGAACGGGAAGAGGCTTAACATACGGGGATATTTCCCGGACAGGCGATATGAGGAGATCAAGGAGGCGTTCGAGGCGATGATCCATGACCTTGGGCTTGATCCCCTCGTTCTGAAGAGGTTGGAGGTCCATGAGGATGAGTTCACGAGCTTTGACGTCGTCAAGGCCGTGGATATCGATGAAACCAAGTTCGATTTTCCCGAGGCGATGAGGGTGGAGCTGGAGTGGCTGAGGGAGAACGGAATCGTGAGAAAGCTGACAGATAAAGATATCGAGGACATATGTCGCTTCGCCGTCAGGGGAAATGCCGGCTGGAACTACAGGGTTGTCTACGACGGTCGGAGGTGGATCAAATACTCCCTTATCCCGGGGGTTGCCTTGGCTGATTGCGGCGGGATATCGGAGATGGTTCTGATCCAATCCTCGGTTATACCGGAGCTCCCTGAGGGCGAAATACAGATCGATCCGATCTCACCGAGAGATAAACTGCTTACGGTGTGGGGGAGGCTAAGGGGACAATAGGTGGCTTTAGATTACTGTTGAATTTTCCGGAGGTGTGTGATATATTTGTTTATGCTTTCCACCGGAAAAAATCCAAAACCGTATAAGGAGAGTCGCTCATGAAGGGAAGATTTATACTTATCGGGATGGCGATTGCCCTGATCTTCGGAGCTTTAGGTTGTGGGGGCAAACAGGTTCAGCCGCCGACCATAAAAGAGGGCAGCACGGTCATAATCGCTCCCTTCGACTCCGAGGATAAGTCCAAGGAGATGAGGATGTTCCTTCCCTACACGATAGGCACGCAATTGAAGCTGAAGATGGACAAGGTTAATTGGGTTTTCGACGAATCGGATGCTGTCAGCCCGGTCGGTTCCTATCTCAAGAAGAAGAACATAACACCACAGGATATATTCACCTCGCCGAAATTGGCGGCTGAGGTGGCAAAGGGTCTCAATGCCGATCTGATAATCACCGCTCACCTGAGCTCGCCGCGGCTGTCGAAAAGGGAGGATGACAGGCCGGTTTACGACATGACCAAAGTCGGCGTTGCAGGTGCCAACAGATATACCCTGTTATATCAGAGAGGATCGATCGATGCGACGGTCAACATCATAGATGCTAAGACCGCTGAGCCGATTTGGTCGGTCAAGATGAAGGGCGCTGTTAAGTATGTCAGGGCTTTCCAATCTCAAGCGCCCGAAAAACCACCTGTGCCGGATAAGCAGATCATATCCGATCTGAGGAAGCATCTCGCACAGAGAATTCTACACGCTCTTTATCCTAATATATTCCCCGATAAACCGGTCCCTGAACTTCTGGAGAAACCAAAGCAAAGGCTTATCGCTTCAGGAGGGGAACTGAAATTCGAATAAAAACAGGAGGGGAAATGATAGGATGGCCAAGAGAAGGATAGATTATACCGATTATCTGCCCCTGTCGCTCAAAGTGATGAGGGAGAAAGGGCTTCTGCTGGCATCGCTCGATAAGAGCGGCAGGCCTAACGTGATGACCATCGGGTGGGGAACCGTTGGGATAATCTGGGGGAAGCCGATATTCGTCGTGCTTGTCCGCCCCTCACGATACACCTTCGGATGTATCGAGCACACGGGTGACTTCACGGTCAACGTCCCCGCTAAGGGCATGGAGGATATCGTCACCTATTGCGGGACAGTTTCAGGCAGGGATTATGATAAGTTCGCCGAGAAAGGGTTGACCGCCGTTCAGGGCAAGACGGTCAAATCCCCTATAATCGCCGAATGTGTCATACATTACGAATGCAAGGTGGTCCACCGCAACGATGTTATCCCCGATAACCTCGCTCAGAGCATCATATCAACTGCGTATCCGGCGGGCGATTTTCATAGGCTCTATTTCGGCGAGATATTGGATGTGTATGCTGATGAAGGGGCCGAGTCAAAATTGATTTGATCCACATCATGAGGGGCGATCGGGTGGAATCGCCCCTTTCTCATGATCCTTTCAGCCTGAGATAGCTCTCATACCGTTTCGGACTTATCTCACCTCTTATGACCGCTTCTTTGACGGCACACCTGGGTTCATGGATATGAGTGCAGTTTCTGTATCGACACCTGCCGATGAAACTCCTCATCTCCGGAAAGTAGAGGTCAAGGTTGTCCCTATCCACGCCCCAGAGCTTTACCTCCCTTACCCCAGGTGTATCGGCCACGTAACCGCCAAAATGGAGTTCCACCATTTGAACGGAACTGGTGGTATGTCTTCCTCTGCCCGTTTTGGGATTGACCTCCCTTATCTTCAGGGACAGGCCGGGCTGGATAACGTTTAAAAGGCTGGATTTACCGACGCCCGACGCTCCTACGAAGACCGAGAACCTGTCCTTTAAAATCCCTTTGAGCTCTTCCATCCCCTCACCTGTGAGGGCGCTGGTGTAGCAGAGGCGATAGTTCAGATCCTCATAGACCTTCATCTCCGATTCAATCGTTCTCCGCTCCTCATCTGCGACAAGGTCCATCTTGTTGACGCATACCACAGCATTCAGCCCGCCGGCCTCCGCTAGGATCAGGAATCTGTCCAGGAAGTGCAGGTTCAGCTCCGGCATCTTGGCTGAGAGGATCACCACCACCTGATCGGCGTTGGCCACGATGATCTGTTCCAGCGGCTGCCGTCCGGGAAGCCGTCTGGAGAACTTCGTCCTGCGCGGCATTATCTCCTCTATGACCCCACTTCGATCATCCAGTAGCGAGACCACGACCTCATCGCCTACGGCCACCGGATTGGCGTATATCGGACGTCCTCTCTCGTCCAGGTTTTCCCTCTTAATCCTGCCGCGCAGGGAACATATATAGACCTTATCCCCGACCCGAACGTGATAATATCCCGCGCTGGATCTTATGACCACCCCTTTTCCTTCGCTTATATTTCCCTTGTGTGTAGGTAGGGGCGAAGGATTTTTCGCCCGTACGGTGGCAATCAACGTCCTATCCCTTTCACGATCAGAGGTTAAGGCTGAGGTTAAGGTCGAGAGACAAGAGTCTAGAGTCCTTTTTGTCTCTCGACTCTCGACCACCTTAACCTGTTTTCGCATCCCACTCCACTCAGCGATAATATGAGCGATGCTTATTTCTCAGGGTTGGAAGGAGACAGGAAGCGGGTGGCAAGGGAAATTTATTTCCGGGCCTCCTGTCTCCGATCCCCTATCTTCCGATTAAACTGATATCATCGCTCCTCTTCCGGTTCGTGCGGAGCGGTAGATGGCATCGAGCATCTTCATCACCACCACCCCGTCCTTTCCGGGTGAGAGCAGCTCGGTGCCTTCGCACAGGTGCTTTGCAAAGGCCAGAACGGGGCTTATCGTTGGCTCGGGTTTGGGCGTTTCGATCTCCTTATCCTGTCTGTAGAGCTTGAGCTCCGGCACCAGCGTAGCTCCCGCCTCGGTTCCGTAGACATAGGAGTAGTTTCTACCTTCATCCAGGTGAAGCGCCCAGCTCACCTCCACGAACAGCGTCGCGCCGTTCTCGAATTTGATCATCCCCACGGCAAGATCTTCGACATCCACCGGCCCATCGGCGAATCCGACGCCCCATGATCCCATCCCCTCGCCCCTTGGGCCGAATTTGCTAAAGGTGGCTCCCATGGCCGACTTCGGCTTGGGACATCCCATCACCCACCACGTCACATCCAGTATATGTGAGGCCAGATCCAGGAGCGGTCCGCCGCCGGACCACTTCCTAACGTGGAACCACCCTCTGGGGATGGACATCTTCCGCAACATCGCTCCCTTACCGTAGTATACCTCACCCAGAACGCCATCCTCCACGAGCTTCTTCAGGGTTCTGGATGGCCCCATATATCGGAAGTTCAGCGATAACGCCAGCACCTTCCCGGCCTTCTCCGCGGCATCGACCATCGCCTGAGCCTCCTTGGCGTTGGTCGCCATGGGCTTTTCGCATAGGACGTGTTTGCCGGCTTCGAGGGCGGCTATGGAGACGGGGGCGTGGAACTTGTTCGGCAGACAGACGCTGACAGCATCGATATCTTCCTCTTTCAGCATCTCCTCATAATCGGTGAAGACGTATTTCGCTCCCAACTCATCGGCCAACGCCCTGGCTCTCTCCTCATCCACATCGCAGATGGCGAAGAGTTCTGCCCTATCATAGGACTTATATGCCTGGGCGTGTGACTTACCGATAAACCCAGCACCTATCACGGCGAAGTTCATCTTCCTCTTTCTCCTGGCCATATCCTTCCTCCTCAGGATCTGTTTAATTTATTCGCTCATATTATCGTTAAGTGTAGCGGAGATCTGAGAGGTCAGAAATGCTTATTTCTCTGGGAGAAAAGGAACTAGGAACCAGGAGCGGAAAACGTTACAACGTTAAACGTTGAACGTGTAACGGATTTCCTTTCTCCTCGTTCCTCCTCATGGATAACCGCTACACTCAAAGGAAATTTGAGCGAATTTATTTTACATGTCCGAAACCCCAAGTTCAAGGATCGGCAACTACTTTTCCCTCAGATCCTCGACCGTCTTTTGAAGCTTCTCAAGCACGTCCTTATCGACCGTGAAGGGATACTCCGAGGTGCTCGCTTTGGCGTATATCTCTCCATCTTTCTCCTTGCCCAAGATAAGCTCATAGTTCGTCTTGCCGTCGCGCATCGTCATCTTCAGATATACCTGAGGTTTATCCAGGCCATACTGGGAAAGCTTTTGAGGTTTTGGAAGGAACCTGAGGGCCTTCAACTGGTGGACCTTATAGAGTATATCGTTCACCTCGGAGTTGTTCGCCTTCTCCTTAACGGGTGAGACGATATGCCAGTCATATCCCTTTCTTATGCATCTCACATCCGTTTCATCATGCTTCAGCTCCACCTCAGCCACATCACTGGTGGTGATATCCCAGACGGTCTTGGTTCTGAGATCCAGGAAGTCCTTATCCAGCTTTTTGAAATCATCCTGGCCTATCAGCACCACAGCGTTCGAGTAGCTTCCCAAGGCATAATATCCATCTTTGGTCTTTCCACCGATCTTAACGAAATAGATATCGGGTTTTCCGGCCTCCTGTACCTGTATCTCGAGACGCGGATTTTTGAGCCCGTATTTGACCAGGTTATCCGCCTTTTCCGACACGAATCTCTTCGCCTTTAACGAGTCCAGGGCGAACAACAGGTCATCCACCGCCACCTCATCGGCCTCCACCTTGATCGGCTCCTGGATCTCCCATTTCGCCTCGCCCTTCTTCCTGAGGGCGAGTTTCTCCTTCGGCCTGATGAGCTTGAGCCTATCGGCGTCGAACCTCTGGAAGGAGATCACCGTCTTATCCCTCAGGTCGAAAGGCTCCTTTGGGATTTTGTCGAGCAGGTCGGAATCGATCGAATAGACATAGGGTTGGGAGGCGAGCTTGACGTAGAGACGTCCCGTCTTCGGGTCTTTCGAACCGATGAGCAGCCTTTTGGAGCTCTCCCCGTATCTCACCTCGACCTGGAGAGAAGGGGTTTTCAAACCGTATCGGTTCAGGTCTTTGGGGTTATCGTCCTCGAACACCCTCACCCTTATCCCCCTGATCGCCTCGGCTAGTTTATCGACCTCATCCTTATCGGCGCGCGCCTTGACCGGTTCGATCATCTTCCAGTTGCCCTCCTCATCCTTCTGAAGGGCTATATCGACCCTACCGGCTCGGAAGATTTTGATCGATTTGAGCTCCTTCGAGGCGAAGCGCATGATCTTCCTCTGACGCATATCGGAGGGGGATTTGGTGAAGTCGTCCAGCGCGGAGGACTCGATCCCTATCACGACGTCCGGTTCGCTTTTCTCCTTCGCATAGACGGTATACTCGATGCCCTTGCGACCTATGAGGAAGCTCTTGTAGGGGTTCTCCCCTGAGCCTTCTATCCAGATGGAGACGGTTATCTGAGGTTTATCCAGCCCGTATTTGGCGAGGTCTTTGGTCTTGAATCTCATTTTGACCCTTTTATTCAACAGGTCATCCAGGAGGTATTTTATCTTATCCGGATCGGCCGGAGCCTCTACCGGCTCGGAGAGATACCACTCGTTCCCGCGTTTTTCAAGCGTTATGGGCAGTAGCGATTTATCGCCGTAAGAGAGTCTAATCTTTGTGATCTTATCTCGCTGTATGTTATAAGCGGTCTTTATATCCACGAGCTCGTTTTTAGAGAGTGACGGTTGAATCTGCTTGAAGACGAAGTATCCGACGAGAGCTACGATGAAAATCAGCCCGACGATGAGGGTTGTCCTGAAGCTCATCCTTCACCTCCTCGTCCACCAGACTATCACTCCGGCGGCGAAGACAAGGAAGGGGATGACGAAGATAGACATAAGCTGCACCAGCCGTGCTTCGCCGGGCGAGATCGGTCTCAGGTCTCTGTTCTCCGGCTTTTGCGCCCTGATCTTTATCAGATCCTCCTCCATCGTCAGCCAGCTTATGGAGTTGAGGAACAGATCCCCGCCGCCGGTGTTTTTGAAGAACTGATTTGACGCGAAATCCGAATCTCCGACGACCACCATCCTGGTCAGGGGTTTCTTTTGCTTTTGTGAGGAGGTTTCCCCCTCACCGGCCTTTCTGGGGGGAGCGGTTTTTTCGACCGCTACGGCGAGCGAAACAGGGGGTTTGGTGTCTTTATCGGGATCATACTTGAACTTCTTTCTGCTCGTCTCACCCCAGCTCACCCCCTCTGCGGGAGTTGTCTTGGCCAATGACGTGACGGTAACCCTCTCGGGTAATTTATCCTCAGGGGTGACGGAGCAGGAGAAGGAGAAGGGGACGGGGGAGAGATGTTTGGTTATCACGTGATACTCGAAGTCCCTGACGAGGGGCACCCGCGGATCGAGATAGGAGGCCAAGATATTCCTGTCCACCACAAGATCGTTCCCCACCTTTACCCCCCATTTATCGAGCAGCTTAACCAGCTTCGGGAACCTATCGCTGGGGGGATCGATCATGACCAGGAGCTTGCCGCCTCTATTCAGATATCTTTCGATCGCCCTCACCTCGACATCCGAAAGTGGCTTTTGGGGACCGGCGATGACGAGTGCCGCGCAGTCGGAGGGCACCTCTCCAACAGCGGCCAAATACAGATCCTTCACCTCGAAGTTCTGGTTCTCCAAGGCTTCTCTCGCGTCGCTATAACCCTTTCGCTCGTCATAATCGTCCGGCGCCTTCTCGTCGTGTCCTCTGAGAAAGTAGATCTTCTTGACCTCGCCCTTGATCAACTTGTATATGGCGTTTGTGAACTTCTGCTCATCCGTCTCCGTCACCGTCTCGCGTCTTTTGCCCATCTCGAAAACGACCGTCCCGTTATAATCGACCTTGTATTTATCCGCCATCTCCCTGTCGACAAAGGGATCGATCCATTGGACCTCCAGCAATTTACATCCTTTCTCGTATCTGTCCAGGAGATCCTTGGCGTCCTTGCGCATCTTCACAAAACGCGGGTTCGTCTCGTCCTCGCTGAAGAAAGCCAGTACTTTGATCGGTTCCTTAACCTGCTTCAATACCTCCTTGGTCTGATCGGTAAGGGTGAAGAGCTTCTCTGAGGTCAGATCCAGGTCTTTATCGAACCCCTGTGCGATGATCACGTTCACTATTACCGCCGCCGCCAGAGCCAATACCACGGTGATGAAGACGTTCGATCCGTATACCGCCTGTCTGCTTTTGAGGGCGGAGAGCACCCCCTTCAGATGTGTTACGACGTAAACCGTCCAGCAGGCAAGCGTAACTCCCGTCGAGATGAAGAACAGAACCCCAAACCTCCCCATAACCAGCCTTACCGCTAAGGCGAACATCAACCCCAGAATCCCCAACAGACCACATAGGGTTCCGATCTTGTATAGAGGTTTTTTATCGCCGTTCATCTGTATCACCTCCACTTGGAGGATTCGACCGATCTGACGGTCGCGAAGAGAGACAGGATCGTCACGCTGAGGTAATAGATCACGTGTTTAAGGCCGATCACCCCTCGGGCGAAATCATCGAAATGCTCCACCAGCGATAGGTATCTCAACACATCCCCGAATCTGCCATGTCCCCGTGCGATGAACCCGATCACCCACAGCAACAACAGGACGCCGAAGCTGGTCAACGCAGAGACGATCTGGTTTTTCGTCATTGAGGAAACCAGTATGCCTATGGAGAGGAAGGAGGCCCCCAAGAGTATCAGACCGACATATCCGCTTATGACCGGCCCCACATCCACCCTGCCATAGAAGGAGGTTATCATCGGGAAGGCCAGTGTCAGGGCGAGCATCAGGAGCAGAAGGGCGAATCCCGCCAGATATTTCCCCAAAACCACCTCCACATCCCTCACCGGAGAGGTCATCAGCAGCTCTATCGTGCCGAGCCTTTTCTCCTCGGCGAAAAGCTTCATCGTCATCACGGGGGCGAAGAAAAGCAGCGTTACGCTCATGTTGAGAAAGGTAACATTGAGTACCTCGGTTGTCATCATCCGGTTGATCCCACCGATGATAAGCGATGAGGAGAAGAGAAATCCGGTTATGCCTACGAAGACGAAGAGGACGAAGTAGGCCACCGGGGATACGAAATAGGTATGGATCTCCTTCAGGAAGATCGTCCAGATGTTCCTCATGCTGCCACCTCCAGCTCCGTTTCTCTGGAGACCAATCTCAGGAAGATCTCCTCCAGGGTTATCTCGACCGGTCTCATCTCAAGCAGTCCCCATCCGCTGGAAGTTATCAGGGAGGAGATTTCCTCGCGGATATCGGCCTGTGGCGTATGATCTACAGTTAGCTTTACGGTCCCGTCTGGTGTCTCCTGGAGCTGCACCTCTATCACGTCGGGGATCGATTCGATCTTCTCCCTGAGAAGATCGGACGGCGCCCGTGCTTCGATGAAGATCGATCTTCTATCGCCCACCTGTCTCGCAGCTCCTTCGCCGGTCTGCACTGAGACCACCCTTCCATCTCCAAGCCACACGTTCCCGGCTATCCTGCCCTCGTTGATTATGATCACTCTTCTGCAGATCATGCTTGCCTCGGGCAGAATATGCGTGCTGAGGATGACGGTATGCTCTTTCCCTAAATCCCTGATCAGCTCTCTTATCTCGACAATCTGCTTCGGATCGAGCCCGATGGTCGGTTCATCCAGGATCAGCACCTCGGGATCATGCACCAGCGCCTGGGCTAATCCCACCCTCTGACGGTATCCCTTGGAGAGATGGCCGATGATCCTGCGGCGCATGTGCGTCAAACCGCACTGTTCCATCACGATTTCAACCCGTTCCTTCGCTTTCCTTCGCGGAACACCCCTCAGCCTTGCCATATATCTGAGATATGACTCCACCCTCATCTCCAGATACAAGGGGACGTTCTCCGGCAGATATCCGATATGGCGTCTGGCCTCCAGCGATTGTTTGAACACGTCATATCCCGCGATGGAGGCACTTCCACTGGTAGGGGGCAGAAAGCAGGTGAGGATCCTCATCGTGGTGGTCTTCCCCGCCCCATTGGGACCGAGGAACCCGACAACTTCCCCCTTGTCTATATGAAAGGAGACATTCTGTATACCGACGAAGTTGCCGTAATACTTGGTGAGGTTACGAACATCTATCATGAGCGACCCTCCACCTCCGATGATCTCTAACTACAACTTAGATTTAACTGGAGATGGAGGCCTTAGGTTGACAGGTTAAACGATTCGCTTGATCCGCCGTTCAGTTTTCGAGTATAATGTGTGATAGCTAAAATCGCAGGAGGTGGTCAACAATGAAGATCATATCGGTGTGTTTAAGCCTAACGGCTATCCTGTTTCTCCTATCGGTTGGATCGAGCTCCGCTAAGCTTGATCCTGCGACCTGCGTGGGAGCGTGGTTATTCGATGAGGGGTCAGGCACTGTAGCCAAGGACTCCTCGGGCAACGGGAACGACGGCACCATAAAGGGCGGCGCCAAATGGGTTGACGGCAAATTCGGAAAGGCTCTGGAATTCAACGGTGTGGACAGTTGTGTCAGCACCGATAAAGCTCTGCTTGAGAAGGTACCGGAGTTCACGATAGTGCTCTGGGTTAGCAAAGGGAAGATAACGGCCAACAGGATAGGACTGGTCAGTCAAAACGATACCGTTGAATTCGGCTTCATACAGCCTAAACCGTCCAGATCTGGTCGGAAGGTGCAGGAACAGGGCTAAACGCTACCTGGACCTTCCCCGAGGGGGAATGGCATCATGTAGCGGCTACCGGAACGACCAAGTCCCTGAAGATCTACTTCGACGGCAAACAGGTGGCAGAGAAGGGCGTGAATGTCCCAAATCACGGAAGCTCGGCCTTTAAGGTCAATATCGGCGGCTGCGGTGTTTTCGATGGAACGGGAAACTTCTTCACCGGCGTTATCGATGATGTCGCGATCTTCAACGTGGCATTGGAAGAGAGCGACATCCAGACCATCATGAACGATGGAGTTGGAAGGGCGCTCGGCGTGACCCCGTTGAACCATCCGGTAAGCTCGCCGTCACATGGGCCACCCTTAAATCACGTTAAAGTAAAGGAGGAGCCATGGAGGATCAAGACCTCCCTGGCTCCCCGCAAATACCATCCATCATTTCAATATGACCATCTTCCTGGAGAAGCTCCTTCCATCGGCTCGGAGTTGGTAGATGTAAACGCCGCTCGCGACTCTCTCGCCTCTTTCGTTCCGTCCATCCCAGCGTGCCGCTGTTCCCCTCGCCGTATAGTACCCCGCCTTCAGCCGTCCTAGGTTTAGCCTCTTCACCAGCCTGCCTGACAGATCGTAGATCTCGATCCTCACATCGGACTCATGAGCCAGTTTGAACGGGATCCACGTTTCAGGGTTAAACGGATTGGGGAAGTTGGGGAGAAGGACCGTCTCCTCAGGTATCACATCGATCCTCGCCCTTAGACTTGACGGATTTAAGTGTGCCTCATTCAGGATGAGATCTGAAATCCGGAGATATGTGTCGAGTTTATCCTCAACCTTGAAGGTTATCACCGCCTTGATCTCCTCGATCTCCGCGGCGGAAGCGAAGGCGATCGTGAGTTCGCCGCCGTTCTTGGCCCAAGCGAACTCAGGCAGATCACATGAGATGTCGATCGGCGTGAGAATGGCAGGGTCGTAGCTCAGCTTCATCATTCCGCCACACAACCCTGTCGCCTTGATCGAGATCGGCACTTTGACGAGGCCATCCGCGTCAGCCGTCGAATCAGGCATCGATATGGAGAGGTTACCCGGCGGCGCTGGATTGATCCCGGACCTGGATGACACCTCATCGAAGCTGCTAATCATACCCACGACGAACCTCAATATCCACACGGCATCCATCGGTCCTATCTCCCTATTCCCATCTACGTCGGCGAGCTCTTGCCTTTCAGATGGAATCTGGTATAGCTCAACGAGATACTGTAGGATTCGCGAGGCGTCGAAGGAGGTGACCCTTCCGTCGCCGGAGACATCCCCCAGTCGGATTTTATACTCCTTCCCTCCCAGATTGATCGTCAGCGATCTGCCCTGGGCCCAGGACGCCTGATCGGGGCCAAGCGGGGTGGCCGGATTGCCGTTTATCCAGAAGAGGATCTCCTCATTCTCCGTCATGCCTTCATCTGCGGGTGTGTTCGGATCATCCCCGGGGATAGGCATCGGGCCGTATCTCCCTGCCTGGGTGACGATCCAGATCGCCAGCGCCCCGTTTTTACTATCGCCAGCTATCACCACATCGCCGGGCCTTACAGGTATGAAACCCTTCCCTGGAACCTTTATCTCAGCTTTCCCGGAAACCCACGAGGTGTGAGGTAATTTGGCGATCTCGGGTACCTTGGGTAGATCCTCAAGGACGATTTTCAGGTTCTCACTCGGAGCGGTTATCCCGATGACATACGGTATATATCCCTCCTTATACACCCTCAGTATGAAGGAGGAACCCTTAATGACGTCGAAGCTGAAGCCTCCGTTTTCGTCCGTCACGCCGAGCTCGGTATATATCCCCCTCTCGTCGATCATCGATATCGATGCGCCCTGGATTGGCTCTCCATTTTTATCCTCCACCACACCTGATATCTGAGCTGGGGTTCCCTGAGATACCGCCAGATCAACGGGGATCCTCGCCATAACGAATCTGGATGAGTCGAGGATTATGAGGGAGCCCGTATATTGGCCCACGGGCAGATCAGCGGGCACCTTGACCCTCACCTCCACCTGATGTGTGCCGTTGGCCTTAAGGCTGAATTCCGGTTCGCTGAAGCTTATGAACTCGATCGGAAGCGTGATATCCCCTTCGCCTTTCATCTCCGTCGCAACGAGCAGCAGATCTACGTCGTTCCCGCTCGTCTCGGTGATGTCGAGCGTCGCTGATCCGGTTTCACCCTGTGCCGCATCGATATGTAAGGCGGAGGGATCGACGGAGATGCTGGCTTTGGGCATGCCGGTCTCCTCGGCGAAAAGCGTCAACCCACCCATGATCGACGACAGGAACATGTTGAACCTCTTGCTTCCTCCGGGGGGCAAAGTCCCCGTAAACTCCTTACTGTATACCTCCTCCTCATCCATCTTCCCTCTGATCGTGAGCGTGAAATCATGATCGGAGTCAGCCGTGGAACGTACGACGATCATATACCCGCCGACGTCGGGGTCTGAAAGGGCGATCTCGACAGTTCCGTCTGTGGAGGTATAGGTCGTTCCCGGTATCCCCTCCTCAACCTGGCCGTCTTTAAGGCCGGTGTGTCTGCCGAGGGCATCGTAGATGTGCAGTTCAAGTGGGGATGTGGTGAGGCTTACCGTGACCACGATGGGATGGCTGGGAGGCAGAATCCCCGTCTCAAGCGTCAGGAGCGCATACGCTGTGCACAGCGCTCGACTCCACTCGCCCAACGAGGGATCGGCGGAGTTGACCCAGCTGCCGTCAAAAAGTTGATTATGGACGAGCACGGTGGCGAGCTCCAGATACCAATCGTGGGGCACCCCACCCGAGGTTATATACTTTATCCCGCAAAGCCTTAGTGCCTTGGCCATTGTGAGGTAGTTATAGTAAAGCACCCAGTCGGCGTAAGGCGGATTCTCGGTCACAAAGTAGTGATGTTCCACCCATCTCAAGGCGCCCTGAACCCTCGGATCGGAGACGGGAATCCCAAGTAGCCTATACGACCATATCCCGGCATAGGTCATGCTGCCGAAGGGGTGAGTCGATCTAGGTGCTCCAGGGACAGGGCTGTAGATGAAGCCTCCGGGCCTGTCGGTGGGATCATCCTTCTGACAATTCTCGACAAACACGAGCGCCTTATCCCGCCACGGCGTTCCGGGCGGTGGGAAATGCTCCAAGGCCATTATCGCCCACTGGGTGTTTGAGAGATCGGCCCAGTGTTTCCCCGTCGGATACGGTGATCCTGGGAGCTTATAGATCGGACCCGGGTTCCACACATCCCATCCGATCACCGTCTCTACAGGCGGCAGTTCGGGCATCTGCGGCCCCGCAAGGCCGACGGATCGAGGCATGACGATCACCACGTAGTTCGACTCCTGCCCCTCCGCGGGTGAGCATGCGTTTCCGCCGAGCTGAATCGTCCCTGCATCGAAATCGGCCTTCCAGACGGTGAAATATCCCATACCGGGGTCCGTCGTCTCGACCTGCCAGCCGGTGATCCGCTCGAAACCGCTTGAAAGCCACTGAGGGGGTTTGCCGCCTTTATCCTCATCGCCGCGGCTGTCGCGCAGGAGGTAAAGCGTGACGGGAACGTCGACGTCAAAAGTCAGAAAATCGGTGGCACATGAGTCTCCATCCTCATCCGCCGTCATTATCAGCACACCATCCATCAACGGCGTAGGCAGCGAGACAAACCTGTAATCCCGGTCGATATAGTATAACGAGCCGGGAACGGCATCGGAGATCTGATATTGCTTTCCACTTTGCACGTTCAAGTTTGTTATGCCCACCTTCTTGGGAACGACCAACACCGCCACTCTGAATCCGCCGATGACATTCGATCCGATCTTCTCGATCACATCTATCTCACCCCTATCGCCTGGCGAAGCGGCGGGGGGAATCTCGATCTTCAGGATGTCGAAGAGGCTGTCTCCCGGTGAAAGGCTGAAAGGTCCGGGCTTGTCGAAGGAGACCTTCCATCCCGAAGGCACATTCAGGTTGAGATCGAGCGACACGCTTCCGGCCGTGGTCTGGTTGTTATGTACCTTGAAATCGAAATTCACCGTCTGTCCCGGTCGTGCCTTTATTGGGAAGAAGTTACGCAGGGCGATGTTGTTATCATATGGAACGCTGTTAGGAGAGGTAAGCGGATCGCCGGAGCTGAAAGCCCTCACCCCCACACAAAGCGGTCCCCCTTCACCCGGCTGTGGATTCGGCAGGGGGACGTTCCAGGGAACCTCCACGATCTCGGTGCTGGTCGGCATGATAGATGGAATGGTGGCCGTGCCGATCAGAACGGCGGAATTGAAGTCAAATCCGGCAGTCACGAAATCCGAGTAGAACTCGACCGTCACGTTGGTTAGCTGTGCCGAACCTATGTTGTGCACGGCAGCAAACAGCCTGTTTGTCTTTCCGGGGATTATCTTATCCGGAACGCCATCACCGTCGTTGTCCACCCATATATCCGGGCTAAGCCAGAAAGGGGGCGATGACGGGGTTACGCCCCAGTCGTTAGGGTTATCTCTCACGATCAGATCGCCGTTCTCTTCACCCGGCGGCTCCCAACCTTCCCAGCCATATCCCCATCCGCCGTAGGCGGGATCGCTTGTGGGAATAGATGTGTTCTGGATGCCGCGCAGGAAATTCCTGGCGTTCTGGATCACCGTCGTGTACGCGGGGTTACCCGTGGCGATGAGGGGCAGGATGGCTATGGAGGTTTGATATGTAGGATAATCGCCGTTGGTTATCGCCCCATCGGCGCGGACGTTCGCCAGCAGATACTTAATGGCGTTGGCTACGGCGGGATCGCTTTCGGTGATACCATGGTTTAAAAACGCAAGGGCGCACAACCCAGTAAGGGCGACATCACCTGGCGTGACATTATCGTGTGGGGGATTCCCCGGCCTCGGGTCTAAGGAGGCGTAGCCCCAAGACCCGTTTGGGTTTTGATGTGCCCTGAGCCATCTCAGACCGTGGGCTATAGCGGCGTTTATATCTGCAGGTGTGACCGGTTGGGCGTCGAGATGGATCGCCGTGTTAAAAGCGATCCCCACCAATATTACAAGCAAAACGGATGAAACTGCCCTCTTCATACCTCACCTCCCTTGCGGATTTAACCTGCTTTTTTCATCTCAGCCCATATGCTTATCCTCTTATGTTTAGGCACAACGGCCGACGGTTTACCTAGAGATATCCGGCCGTCCTTTGTCTCCACTTGGATAGCACCCTCATTGAAATCGGCTTTTACTATCTTCAGCTTCGTCACCACACCCTCCTTCATTTTGTCGGTCAATTTAAACTCGATCTTGAAGAGTTCGCCGTCCAGGTCAATCGGGTTGATCCCAGCCATCGCGACCATAACCGTCCCGTTCGTTATATTGGTCGAGCTTATCATCCCTTTCGTCGCATCTGAGAGGAGGATCTTAGTGGCTTCAAGCATCATCGGATCGAAATCTATCTCCAGCCAGATCGCCATCACCCCTTTTACGTTTTCGACTTTCACGGGAACGGAGATCTGCCTGACATCGGGTTGAAGGTTCATATCAGGGATGTAAACCTCGCCCTCACTTGCCGTCAGGGCCAGGATTAACACCGACGTTGCTAAAAAGATCACCTTTTCACCTCACCTCTGTCGTTTGTTGTTTTCCCCGACCGGGAATAACGCGGAAGGACGTCCCATTCAGGGGGGCTCTTTAATTATACTACTTCCGGAAGGAATTTTCAAATCATTGACAGGGTTTTTAACGATTCAGTATAATTCGGAATATGGGGATTTCCCGAGCGTGGGCTTGACCCCGGAGGGATATCATAGATGGCGAACTCCGTTAAGATTTCGCCTTCACTGATGTGCGCCGATCTATGTCATTTGGAGGATGAGGTTCGTCGTCTGGAGAGGATCGGTGTGGATCTTCTTCACTTCGACCTGATGGACGGGCACTTCGTCCCGAATATACCGTTGGGGTTGGCGATCTTGGAACAGCTCCGATCTATAACCGATCTACCGTTTGACGTGCATCTGATGGTGGAGAATAACGAGCTTTTCATCGAGAGGTTGATCCCCATCGGAGTTGATCAGATCGCTGTTCACGTCGAATCGGCCATCCATCTTGATCGCCTTCTGTCGCTCATTAGGGAACATGGGATCAAAGCTGGGGCAGCGCTTAATCCCTCGACACCGATCTCGTCCCTCACATATGTATTGGAGCGGATCGATTTTGTCCTCATCATGACCGTAAACCCCGGTTTCTCCGGTCAGAAGGCAGTTCCCTATGCCCTTCGCAAGATAAAAGATTGCAGGAAATTCCTCGATGAAAGCGAGCTGAACATACCCATAGAGGTGGACGGTAACGTCAGCTTTGAGAATATACCCGGGATGATCGCCGCCGGGGCGGATATCCTGGTGGCCGGAACGAGCAGTCTCTTTCATAAAGGAGGAACGCTCTTCGAAAACGCTCTTCGACTTAAAGAGGCGATATCCCTGGGATTGCAGATCATGGAAGCTCAATCGTTTCAAGGATCCGGGTGATGATCCACTCCGGCGTTATCTCCTCCGCTTCGGCCTCATAGGATAGGATGATCCTGTGTCTCAACACGTCCATCGCCATGGCTTGTACGTCCTCGGGCAGGACGAAATCCCGTCCCTGTAAGAATGCATGTGCTTTAGAGGTCATCGAGAGATAGATGCTTGCCCTCGGTGATGCCCCGTATTCGATAAGCGGTTCGAGATCGGCCAAGCCGAATTGGGAGGGAGATCTGGTTGCCCGAACGATATCCACAATGTACTCCTCCAGCCTCGAGTCGATGTAGATCTTGCGCACCTCATCCCTCATGCGCAGTATATCTGGGGCTCCGATAACAGGTTCCACTTTGAACTCCTCCCCTTTGCTCATCCGCCTCATGATCTTAAGCTCCTCCTCTCTGGAGGGGTAGTCGAGCTTCAGCTTTAACATGAACCTGTCGATCTGCGCCTCCGGGAGCGGATAAGTTCCCTCCTGTTCTATGGGATTCTGCGTGGCCAGCACCATAAAGGGTTCTTGAAGTGGAAAGGTGATATCGCCTATTGTGACCTGTCTCTCCTGCATAGCTTCAAGCAGAGCGCTCTGAACCTTAGCCGGTGCCCTGTTTATCTCGTCCGCCAGAAGCAGGTTGGTGAATATAGGTCCTTTTCGGGGATGAAAGCTTCTATCGGCCGGATTGTAGATCATCGTGCCTATCAGATCTGCCGGTAGGAGATCGGGTGTGAATTGGATCCGGTTGAATTCGACATCGATGGCTGAAGCTAAGGTTTTAACGGCTGTCGTTTTGGCCAACCCAGGAACACCTTCTATCAGGATGTGACCTGCGCAGAACAGGCCGATTATCAACCCCTCGATGAGATGTTCCTGACCGACTATGACCTTGGAGATCTCCTCCAAAAGCCTTTCGATCGAAGCTTCATCCTGAGGGCGCATCTTCTTCACGTTCAGAGACCAGTTTGCGGGCCAATTGATAGAGATGCTTGATCTCGGATCTGGAAGGTTTATATCCGTAGAACTGCACCATCTCACACATTCTTAGTATCTCACCGGCATAATCGGCATCGACGTTTGACAGATTATGCAGCAGCTTCGAGATTATCTCACCGGTGGTCATGCTTCCGGCCTCTATTTCATATTTCTGGCTGAGATGCTTTCTGACAAGCGAGGCCAGATATGCGCAGTATTCGACGGGACCTTTGGCATTGAGAATTGAAACAGCGGTAGCCAGCTCATCCTCCTGATCCTTCTCGTGGGATTCCTGGGAATGAGCTTCCTCTTTACCCTTTCGAAAGAACCTGAGCAGAACAGTTCCCAAACCTAAAAGAACAAAAGAGGGTAGAATGACGAACATAAAAGTTGAGAGCCATTGCATTCTATCACAACCCTTCTATCTCATCCATCTTAATCCCATACTTCTTGATCTTCCTGAAGATCGTCTTTTTGCCGATATTGAGGATCTTGGCCGCAAGGGTTTTATTGTTGCCGGTATATGCAAGGGTTGCCCTTATGATCTCTCTCTCGACCTCCTCCATGCTCATTCCGACCTGGATCCTGGGATAAGCGGGGCCGAGGCGATCGGATTGAGTGGCGGGAGCGGGAGGGATATCCATGGGTTTCCGTCCGATGGAGTGTAACACGTGATCGGGCAGATCGTCAAGCGTGATCTTATCCCCATCGGTCACCACCAGGGCGCTCTCGATGCAATTTTTGAGCTCCCTTACGTTTCCCGGCCAATCGTATCTCATCAGCGCTTTAAGGGCAGCTCCGGTTATGCCTTTAACCCTCTTGCCGTTCTTCCGGCCTAACTCCTCGATGAATCTCTCAACCAGGAGAGGAATATCTTCTCGTCTCTCTCTAAGAGGTGGCATCTGAACGGTGACGACCTTAAGCCTGTGATAGAGATCGGTTCTGAACCTACCTCTTTTCACCTCGTTCTCCAGATCCTTATTCGTGGCGGCAATGATTCTGACATCGACTTTTATCGGCTTCGTGCCGCCTAATCTCTCGAATTCACCTGTCTCTAGAGCCCTAAGCAGCTTCGCCTGCACCCTGAGATCCATCTCGCCGATCTCATCTAGGAAGAGCGTCCCGCCGTCGGCGAGCTCGAATCTGCCCATACGAGTTCTGTATGCGCCTGTGAAGGCTCCCCTCTCGTGACCGAAAAGTTCGCTTTCGACCAGGTTCTCGTTGAGGGCGGCACAGTTGAAAGCGATGAAGGGTTTATCCTTTCGGAAGCTATGCAGATGAATGGCCCGTGCGACCAACTCTTTACCGGTGCCGCTTTCACCTTGTATTAAAACTGTGGCGTTGGTAGGGGCTATCTGAGAGATTTTACGTCTCAGCTCCCTTATCTTCTCGGATCGTCCCGTTAACAGATGGTCGTAGTTTTCCTCGATCTGCTTGTGTAGCTCTTTGTTCTCGGATATAAGGCGTTGCTGTTGGAAGACCCGATTGATGATGATGGCGAGCTTATCCAGGTTGACCGGTTTGGTGAGGAAATCGGTCGCGCCCGCCCGCATCGCCTTAACCGCCAAATCCACATCTATCGTGTTTCGCTCGGTCACAAGGACCACTCCGACATCGGGATTTCTCAACTTAGCCACCTCTAGCAGCTTTATGCCGTCTATATCTGGCTCCTTAAGGGCAGCTATCACTACATCGACGTTCTCTCTCTCCAAGCAATTGAGCGCCTCGATCTGATTACAAACCGGTATCACACGACATCCTTCAGCATCCACAGCGTAGGATATCGCTTCTCTAAGCCTCTTATCGTTATCGGCAACCAGGATAACCCTTTCGCCCTTCATCCCCCGAGCTTATTCCGAACCATCTGATTTACGAGTTTTCCGTCCGCCCTGCCCCTTACCTTAGGCATTATCAGACGCATGACTTTACCTAAATCCTTCGGGGATTTCGCACCCGCTTCCTCGATCGCCTCATCTATCATTTGAGAGAGTTTCTCCTGTGAGAGGGGCTTTGGCAGATAGCTTTTCAGGAGTTCCACCTGTCTGCTTTCCTCCTCAACCAAGTCCATCCTGCTGCCCTTTCGGAATTGTTCTATGGCCTCTTCGCGTTTTCTCACCTGGGCTGATATAAGCTGGGCGATCTCTCCGTCATCTAGTTCCCTTCGCAGCTCTATCTCCCGGTTCTTTATATCATTTGTGATCATCCGGATGGCGTTCAGGGCGGATCTGTCCTTCTCCTTCATAGCCCGTTTCAGATCCCCGAGCAATTTCTCCTTAAGGGTCATGCCTCACCTCCTCATCTGGTTTATGTTATAACATACCAAGGGGTGGGTTTTCAAGCCTGTTAGCCAGGGGTTTTCAACGCTTTCCGCTGGCGCTGTAGCGGCAGGCCCCGTGCCTGCCGGATTCGGAGGCACGCACAGGGAAACGCCCTTACCACGCCTGATTATGCCAAATCATTGAAAAGCCCTGCCTGTTAGCCTGTTGGGGAACTTTCTCCTTCATAATCATGTAGACGGGACGTTTCAGTCAGAAATCGGTAAATGCCGTTATAGTTCCATTACCGCAGAAGACGAGGAGTTCCTTCTTTCCGTCGCCGTCTACGTCGAAGACGAGCTGACAAAGGGAGATGTCCTTGCTGGATCCGCAATCGCCGGGGATGCCGTCATATCGCCATAGCACGTTTCCATCATAATTGAGCGCCACAACGGATGAGGTGCCATTGGAATTAGCGTACTCCGTTCCGAAGATGATCTCCAACTTTCCGTCACCGTCGATGTCCCCGATGGCGGATTTACCCCAACAGATGTGCACCCGGTCGGCATATTCCCAGAGGAGTCTCCCATCGACCGCCTCCCCATATGAACTCATGATTCCCCCTCGGGGAAACCGTGAGCATCCAGATACAGACAGGCGGCGAGCGTCAATTGGGTCGCGAGGCGCACGTTGACTATGTCCACCCTCCCCGGTTCGTCGCACTCCCGATGGTAACACGGATCGGCGTAGGGAAAAGAGCCGACGTTCACCACCGCCGCCGAGAATCCCTTCATGATGAACGAACCATCGTCATCGCCCGGTCGCTCTCGGCGCGCCTTGCTTTGAACGAGTCCGATGTGATACCGTTCGTTCAACTCGATCATCAGATCCGCCAGCCGCTCACCCTCTGGGGTGGTGTAAAGGGTCACATTGGTCTTCAACCCGGCCTCTATCGCCTCCTGCGATTTGCCCCCGAGGCTGTCGATGTTGATGATGGCGATGAGGTTATCGCCTCGTTCCCTGGCATTTTTCGCTGCTGTGAGGCTGGTCCAAGGCGTATGTTCCTCGTTACAGAAGAGGAACCGGATCGTGCGTTTGGGCTCGTAATCGGAGAGGAGTCGGGCGATCTCCATGTTGGCGACCGTGCCGACGGCGTTATCGTAAGCGCCGGGCGAGTCGATCCAGCTCTGCGAATCCTTATGCGAGAGCAACAGTATGATCTCGTCGGGATATACCGTCCCTCTCCGCTCGGCATATAGGTTGTAGGCGACATACCAGGGATCATCCGGATGGGGTCGCTCAAACTGAGGTTTCACCGCACCTGGTCGAAAGGCCTGAACCTTACATTCCTCCCTCCAGACGGTGTAAGAACAGGCTTCCAGCTGAGATTGGATGTGGTCATCCGCCTCATAAAGCGTGTTCTTCCCGTGCCCAGGCAGGGTGAAGTTCAGCTTGCGGAAGGGAAGCGGGTCTTTAGCGAGATAAAACAGCTCCGCCCGCATCCGCTCCGCGTTTACTCCCTCCAGCAATCTGCGAATTCGTTCTTCCTCAGAGCCAGGCATTTTTCCCTCCTTTGCCTTCAAGGACGTTCGCTCATATTATCGCTGAGTGTAGCGGAGATTTTTAAAGCTACCCTCCGCCGCTTATAGGTCATTATATTGTCATTTGTCGTCATTTATTGTGGACGGCGGACAATTGGCCATAGATACTACACTCAAGGGAAATAAGAGCGATGGCGTTTTGTTATGGAGATGGGCAACCGATAGACGGCATACCCTCCGTTCTCGTAAACTTTCTCCAGATCAAGCCTTCTACCTTTAGGCACTACCAGGTATGAGGCGCCGTATTTCCTGGCCAGATCGATATATCGTTCCTCAGATAGCGAGTCATACCCCCTTCCTCCCCCGCCGAGATCCCTCATCCGCCTCCACCACTCGTATGAGTATTCGATATCGAAATACTGTTGCGTCCCATCCTTCCAATCCCCGACTATCCCCCTCTCGGAGAATATCCTGAACCCCTCCCTGTAAGGTGGCGTGATGAACAGGGCGTCCCTCGGTGTGTTTCGCTTGGCCCAAAGCTGCACATCCCGCCAACTCTCCTTGAACCTGTCGGGTGGATGAAACAGGGAGAAAGCGGCCGGAGCTAAGTATATGAGGGAGAAACCGGCGATCAGCACGGTCAAACCGAGCTTTAGCCTTTGATAGGGGATCGTTTTGACCCACAGCGATAGAAGCACCATCATGAGGGCCAAAAGAAGCAGGCGGTTCTCGAAGATCGTCCTCAAAAGGCCAACTATGGGATCGAACGCGACCGAGCCAGGGAATTGAGTATGTTTCACATACATTCGTAACAGCATCGATCCTAAAACGATCATCAGGACGCCGGGATGTCTGTCCCCTTCCCTCCATTCGAGGGCTAACAACAGGGCGAGGGCGAGCGGGACAAAGGGATAATACTGCGGGAAGAAGAGGACGGCGAAACTCAGGAGAGCGACTAACTTATGAAAGGTTGATCCCTCCCATACCCTCCTCAGGTAGTTGGAGATGTAGAGCATAGAGAAGATGGTTAGGTATACCGTGCTCCGGAACAGTTGAGCGCGCAGGATAAGCTGTACCGGACGATATTCCGCGAAGATCACACCTAAAATGCATAGGAGGGTGATCGCACAGCAGAAGAGGATCACCCTCCTGTGAAAGGCGGATGGAGGTTTATAGCGCATGGCTAGAACGAAAAAGGCGAGCAGCATGAGGTAATCCACGAAGCGCTCCCTCCTCCAGGAGAAGGGGAAACTGTGATGGGAGGATCGAATCCTCAGCAGTCTCACCCACTCGTCCGTCGCGGGTGTATACGACCTCAAACTCCATATCAGGACGGGCGACGCTAGGATCAGATAAGCGGAGAACGGGAAAACGATCCGTTCGATCAGAAACCTCCTTAAGCCGGCCTCCCGACGGCCGCGGAGCAGATCACGGCCGACCTCGAAAAGCGTGCAAAGGCTCAACATGCAGAAGGCGTAGAAGGAGACGAGCATGTGGAAGTTTGCCGTCGCACCCAGGATCGAAAACGCCATCACGCGTTTCCCCTTCAGGAAGAGGTGTATGGCGAGAAGACCAAAGGGCAGGAGGACGAACGATGGATACATCCCTCCCAGGTAGATGGCGCCTTTGCCGAGCACCAGCCTCTTAGGCAACATCAGTGTGAGCAGCAGGACGGCGCTGAACCGGTCATCGAACAGTTGAAGGCTCAGCCGATACAGAATGAGGAGAAACAGGGTCACGGAGATCAGATGGATCGTGAAGAAGATGATCTCCAGGTTTCCGAAGATCCGTATCAGAACGGAGAGGAACAGGGGGAAATAGCTGACATACCTCTTGGAGGTCGCTATCATCGGGTCATTGGGATACAGGGTCGGGTCGATGATATGCTTCATGAACGGTATGTGCACGGCATGATCGGAGATGCCGAACGAATACCCTCGCCAGACCGTCACGAAGAGGGCCAAGGCGAACAGCGCCGTCAAAGTCAGGGAGATTTTCAGCGGAGTTTCACGCTCGCCCATATCGTCGACAGCTTATCTTCCGGTTCGACCGGGGAGGGTCCCTCCAGATCTGTCACCCTGAAGAGGGCGACGTGGATCTTCCCGGACCACACCTGTATCCCGACCTCGCCGGAGGAGTAGGTTTTATCCTCCGCCTCCAGCATCCACTTCTCAGGTTCAGGCTCGCCGGCGTTCCAGGTCTTGAGCTGTAATGAGTTGCCCTTCAACCTCCATTTCACCCAGTTCCATTCCCCTTTGCTTCTGAGATCGGGCAAGATGGCGAGCACGGGGGCCTGCGCTCCGTCCCCCACGTTCACGTGGAAACCCGAATCGGCATCCAGCTCCATCACGTATCCCACCCACATCTTCTTCTGAACCGATTGCTCTATGTCGGCCCTGGCGAACAGCGGTCCGTCAGCGTCCCTATCGGGATTCTGGTTCACCTCCATATCCTTCCACAATATCTCGATGATCCCATCCTCGAAGACCAGGTCCTTGACGTAGATGCCCATTATCGAGGCGCCGTTATCGATGCTCAGGACCTTCGGACCGTATTCCGGTGCGGATTTGTCCTCAACCACCTCGATTTCAGGGTTGCCCAGCACGACCCATTTGGACTCATCGAAACCCTCGCTGAAGTCGGTCTCGAACAGCGTCTTGCCCTCCGATAGGGGAAGAAACATGATGGAGATCAAACCGATCGATACGCACGCCATCAGGCGCATTCCATCATCCCTCCTTTTTAGTTTTTCTTCTTAGCTAACCTCGAGGAGACCCCGATTCTCCGACCGATTTGAACCGACGATATTATCTCACATCTGCCGGATCTTTTCAACAGCGGGTGACCACTCCTGCTCCTCGAAGTATCTCCTCAGCGCTTCCCTCACAAGCTCGCTTCTGGCCCTTCCCTCTTCCCTCTTTTCTTCGGAAGGGAGGGAAACCATAATGGTAACCGCTGATCTGGTCATGTTCCACCTCTTTGTCACTTTATCATAACGATCCTCCTTACAGACCGCTTTTTTCCGGCTTTCATCTCCACGAGGTATATTCCGCTTGCTGCTCGCTCGCCCACCTTATTCCGCCCATCCCACCGGATCGCCTTGTTTTTGCTCAGGTAATAGCCCGCTGATAATTCGCCCAAGTTCATCTCACGAACCAACTTCCCCTGTAGATTGTAAATCCGCACAATTACTTCACTATTCTCTGCCAGAGCAAATGGTATCCAAGTTTCAGGATTGAACGGATTAGGGTAGTTTGGAAACAGAGCTGTTTTCGTCGGTACAAGCTTAAGCATCTTTTGTATTCCGTTCTGTTTTCTCATTTTCCCATTTGCATAGCTTATCATGATTTCGTTCATCTCGAATCGTGCTTCAGTGCGCTTCTCCATTCGGCATCTCATTCTAACTCTAACAGCAACGCCAGCTTCACTTACTCCTCCGGCGGTTACCTTACGGGTGATTCCGATCGAAATTTTACCACTTTCAACTCTATACAGGGAAAGGACATCGCTGCCCAGCAATTCCCCCTTCTCAACTGAAAGCACGTCCACTAAGTCGAGATCATATTTGAGAACAAAGCTAAGACCGAGTATCTCATCGGGTTGAATCACCGCTATTTCAGCATAGAACTCCTCTCCGGCCTTTGCATAAGGTGGTAGTAGTATTAAAGTAGCCTCTGTTCGATCCTCTGAGAATCCAGTGGGAGCTGGTGAACCACCGCTATCGTGTGTTAGATTCCAGTTCAACCCAATAGGAAGCACATCAGCCTGATCGACCTTACCGCTACCATCCGCATCTGCATAAGTGGCATCCTCTGGATCCCAAGGCTCTACAGCTTGCCCTTGCCAACTCATACTCGCGTTTGTTCTTGCAGGTCCCTCTCTATTCCAGTGAAGTCCGATAGGCAAAACATCCGTTTGGTCAACCTTCCCGTCATTATCCGTATCGCCAGGCCAGACCATGATTGTAATTCCAACTTTAATTTGTAAGGTTTGAGGCGTAAGCGGTATTTCATTTCCATTTGGGTCTTTAGCTACTACCTCGCTCAGTGAGAAGTTAAGGATAGTATCCCTTGGTGCGTTTTCATCAATCTTGAATTTGACCCTAGCCACTACACCAAATCCATTAATTCCAGGATTTGGCCTTTTACGGGTTATGCCGATCGGAACCTTACCGTTCACATCATCAACCGTCGGTGGGAGGAATAACACGTCATTTTCCAGAAGATCGCCCTGAGAGGCCTCCTTAGCGTCAAGATAATCGGTACCGTAATTCAGAACGAAACTTACCCCGAAGAGATTGGAAACGGGATAGTTTTTACTTCCCACAATAATTTCCAGCCAGAATTCCTGTCCAGGTCTGACGGTATCTAGATCAAGTCTGGGAGCAATCGGAGGATAACCTTCTGTCTGCTGGGTAGCTGTCAATATGAATTCCACGAATACATCAGGTTTGTTCCTCAGATACGCCTTCACTTTCACGGTCCCAGGCACACTACCCAGCGTTAATTCAACATTCGCTTTGCCATCGTCACCCGTTACGGTTTCATCCGTTGACAGTGTTCCGCTACCTTCTATCACTTCAAACTTTACAGATACCCCCGCTATTGGATTACCGTTTTGATCTGTTACCATAATGACGAGCGGTTGAAGTATCGTGCCGACTACCCCTGTTTGTCCATCCCCTGAGATCTTCTTCATACTTGTGGCGGCCTGCGGAGTTTCTGTTTTCCCTTCAGCTATATTGGAGATCTCTGACCAGTTATGAGCTTCATCGGCTGCTTTCAGAGCGAAATAGTATGTTGTACCTGGGGAGAGTCCGCCCACTGTGAACTGTTCGGTTGCGCCTGCCTGTCGGGGCGTTGGCGGATTAGAAAGAGAAGTAGCGTCATCCCAGTTGAACGGAGACGTCGTGGAGTAGCGTATTTCGTATGCGGAAGCCCTTCCGGTGTTTCCATCATCTCCTGGGGCGGTCCATTGAAGGGTGATAGAAGTCTTAGTTTTACCGATAACCGTTAAATCTTGAATCTTCGCTGGCGGAGTTGTGTCTTGTTTTTCCTCCCAAACAGGTGTAGTTAGGAAAGGTTGGTATTCTACCATACCTCTGTTGGAATCGTTAAACCAGCAGTAGATCTTGCTTATCACCTCAAATTCATCAGCCGTGCCCCAATAATTGTTCTTAAGGTTAACGACTCTACCCGGGGTGTAGTTGTTTCCGATATAGACTTCGTAATCTGCTGTGTTACCGTAAATATCGTTGTTGTTGACAGATGGATAGCCACTGATGTAAACGGCGCAGGTTGATCCCTGATGCCCCGTTGCTATATTCCCTGTGATGAGATTACCCTTAATTCGCCTTTCGCTATCGTCTTCGTTGGCTTGAAAATAAATCGCAGGAGCATTCCGAGCTGTGTTTTCTACTATCAAGCAACCTTCGATGTCGACCTTGTTATTGTAATCAATATATATTCCTCCACCATTTTCCTCCTTTAAATCCATACCTAGCTACCTGACAGTTTTGGAGATGAGGTAGAGGTTGAAAGTCACAGCACATAAAAGGGATAATACAGGAAAATCCCTTCAGGAGGTGTGCTGTGACGATCAATCAGATATATAATACCTTGCTTT